>NZ_LZKV01000001.1:0-642 GCF_001672995.1 Mycobacterium sp. 1482292.6
TGGCCACCATGCGCGGCGCATTGGCTGAAATGTGTTTTACGATCGCAGAATCCGACGATCCCGTCACAGCTCGGCACCATGCCCTAGCCATCATCGATTGCCTTCTGAGCAAGGCCTGTGAGTCGCCGCAGGTGACCCACACTGGCGCGATACCCGATCGCATCGGCATCCGGCAATTGCGAATCGATCTCGGCAACTACATCGACCGCGTCGCGGCCGGCGAAACCATCGACGTGACCCGCCGCGGACGGGTCGTGGCGCGCCTGCAGCAGCCCACGAACTGACGGCGGCCACCCGAGCCAGCTCTTCACAGCAATAGCCAGCCAAACTTCGCGCCGCAAACACCCCGTGTGAACGGTGAGGGAACGGATCCCCACGACCTGCGCTCGACAGGCCGGAAAAGCCAGCACGACTAGGGCATCGACAGCTTGGTCAGACCGGTTAGCTCGTCGCCTCGCGTAAGCGTTTCAAGCTAACGCGCCGGGGCGGCGTCGTCGCGCGTTCGCCCGGTTTCCGCCCCTTCGAGGTATTGTCGGTTGCATCGCGTCTTTTGTCGGCCCGTGTGCGCTTCGGCTTATTAGCGGGTGTGGGGGGCGGTGTTGGGCGGAAACTGTATAAGAGCTTATCGATGACAGTCAGGGG
>NZ_LZKV01000002.1:0-533 GCF_001672995.1 Mycobacterium sp. 1482292.6
GTCGTAGACCTCTTCGGACTGCAGGGCGACCGCCTTGTCCTTGTTGGCCTCCAGGTTGGCCGCCCAGATGTTGAGGGTCCGCGCGTAATGCTGCTGCAGCAGCTGCACCCGCTCGATCGTGAAGCCCGCCGCCTCGCCGAATTTGAAAATGTCTTCCTGCGCCGGGAGTTGTCCACCCGGGAAAATTTCCTGGCCGATGAATCGAGCGAATCGGATATCGCTCATCGTGATGGAAACACCGCGCTCGTGCTGCTGTTTTTGCGTGTAGGTCAAGATGGTGTGCAACAGCATTCGGCCGTCGTCGGGAAGGATCTCGTAGGCGCGCTCGAAAAATGCGGGATAGCGCTCCATCTTGAAAGCTTCGAAGGCGCCAATCGTGACGATCCGGTCGACCTTGTCCTCGAACTCTTCCCAGCCCTGCAACCGCACCTCGATGTTGCGGCTGGTCGGCAATCCGGCCAGCTTGTTCTTGCTGTACTCAAATTGATTGCGGCTCAGCGTGATCCCGATGACGTTGACGTCGTACTTCTCGA
>NZ_LZKV01000003.1:0-525 GCF_001672995.1 Mycobacterium sp. 1482292.6
CCTCGCAGGATCCGTCCGGCAGCTCGCGCACGTCGCGCATCGGGTAGTACTCGAACATCCAGGACGCCGCCGGGGCCACGCGCAGGCTGGCCGACGGCAGCGCCGGGTCGCCGTCGAACAGCGAGGTGTCCGGCGGCGCGTGCAGGGCGGGCTCGGGCGGCGCGGCCGGCTCATCGAGCTCGCTGGCGTCGACGATCCGGTCGAAGCGGAACAGCCGAACGCCCTCGGCCTCGCGCGACCAGGCCTCCAGGTAGCTGTGGCCGCCGATCAGCAGCACCCGGATGGGGTCGACGACCCGGCTGGTCAGGGTGTCGTGGGAGGCGGAGTAGTAGTCGATGGCCAGCGCGTGCTTGGACTGCACGGCCGCACGCACCGCGGCGGCGGCCCGGTTCTCCACCGGCGCGGGCTCGTCGACGGCCGTTGCCGCGGCCGAAGCGTCCTGCGCCCGGGCCCCGGCGGCGCCCTCGATCTTGGCGATCGCGCTGCGCGCGGCCTCGGGGTCGACGACGCCGGGAATGTCGGCCA
>NZ_LZKV01000004.1:0-2709 GCF_001672995.1 Mycobacterium sp. 1482292.6
GCGGTACTTCTCCCTTGACGACGACCGGTTCAGCGATCTGCTGCTGGCGGTGAACGAGGCGATCGCCAACGCCGCGGAATTCGCCTACGTCGACGCCGCCCAGCGCGGCACGCTCGACGTGCGGGCAGCCTACGACGCGAATGCCGACACCCTCGCGGTGACCGTCGACGACCGCGGCCGTTGGCGACAGAAGGTGCCGGTGCAGCGCCAGCAGCAGCGGCGCGGCCGCGGCATTCCGCTGATGGAGGTGCTCGCCGACGCCGTGGTCATCGAGCCCACGCCGCAGGGCACCCGCGTCACGTTGACGTGGACCGACGTCAACGCCTGATCAGCCCGCCAGCACCTGCTGGATGCGTTCTTCCCGCGGCAGCACCGGACCGTCGTCGAGGGCTTCGTCGATTCCTAGCTCGGTGAGCCCGGCGCTGGTCAGCAACGAGGTGCCGTAAGCGGCCAGCACGAGTTTCTGGTCCGCACTGTGCCCGTCCTCCACGAGCATCGCGCCGATGAGGCAGATGACGGCCATCTTGAACGCGTTGAACGCCCGATACCAGGGCCGGTCGGTGACCGTGATGCCGCTGGCCGACTCGTAGTGCGCGAGCAGCTCATCGATGGAAAGGGCCGCGGAGTGGCTGGTGATCCCGACCGGCTGCATCCACAGCATTTCGAGCCACCCGATGTCGGTCAGCGGATCACCGACGGTCGTCATCTCCCAATCGAAGACCGCGCTGACCTCGCCGCCGGAGAAGGCGAAATTGCCCGGTTTGGCGTCCCCGTGCACCAGTGTGACCTTGGGGTACGGCGCGGGCTTGGCGGCGAGCAGGGCCTCGTGCAGCCGCTCCAGGGCGGGCAGGCGGTCGCGCTTGACCCGGTTCATCTCCGCGGCCCAGTGCGCGAGCTCGCGGTCCAGATGGTCCGAGCCGTCGTCGAGGGTGTCCAGCCCGGTCCGTCTCAGGTCGACCGTGTGGATGGCGGCCAGCTGTTCGACCAGGCTCTGACACATTCGCACCACAGCACGGTCGGCGTCGGGCGGCGGCTCCATTTCGTAGACGTCGCCGTCGACGCGTTCCATGACGAAGAACGGCCTGCCGAGGATGTCGCCGGTGGGCTCGAGCCACAGCGCTCGCGGCACGCGGACCGGGGTTTCGGCCAGGGCTCGCAAAATCCGGAACTGGCGCGCCAGGTCGTAGGGCTCCAACAGCGCCGGTGGCCGCGGGCGCAGCCGCAACACGACGTCCTGGTGGTCGTCGCGCCCATCCGTGCGGGTGACGACGCGTAGCGTCATCATCTCGGCCGAGTGCCCGAAGCTCACCCGGTCGACGCCCTCGAGACGGACGTCGTCGGCGTCCGGCAGCTGCGTGCGCAGCCAGCCACCGAGCCGCCGTTGCAACTCCTCGCCCAGCGTCATTGGCGCACCCCCGCGTCATCCGCGGGCAGTCGATCGACCGGGGTTTTGTCCTGGGTGAATGCGGACATGTCCATCGCCGCCCAGTTGGGGTAACGGCGATAACCCTGGCCGCCCAGCAGCAATTCGAAGATGCCCCAACCGGTCTCGCCACCCCGTTCGAACCGCATCAGCTGGTCCAGGGCCATCGACTTGCCCTCTGTCTCGGTCAGCTGCTCGGGATCGCTGCTGTCCCAGGTGAAATGGATGAAGTATGCGCCGCCGCCCAGGTCCTCGTACTGGCAGTGCGCCATCGGCAGCCCGTAATAGGCGTTGACCTCGAGGTGCGGCGCCTCGGCGATCACCCGATGGGCCTCGCCGTCCTCATCGGTGAAGACGAGCACCGCCCGGGTGGGCCGCTTGCGGTCGCCGTCGAATTCGACCTCGTGGGAGATCTTGACGAATCGCTTCGACAAGGTCCCGTCGGCATGCGTGATGCCGCCGTCGACGTAATTGACCGCGCCATCGGAGGATTCGATGATCCACGCTTCGATGGCATGGTCGCCGAAGCCGGCGTCGAGCCACAGCCAGAAGTCGATCTTGTCGGAGATCCGCACCCCGAAGGTCCGGTCACGTCCGCCGTGGAAGCCGTCGACGCTGATGCGTTCCCCGTCGATCTGCACCCAACCACTCCACCGGCCGGGTTCTTTCATGTGGTACATGTCCGCGAGCAGTTCGCCGTTCTTGCCATGCACTTTCATGGGCAACAACTCCCACATCGGGGCGGTGGGTTCGTAATAGAGTTCCCATTCGATTCCGGAGTTGTTGGGCTCGATGTCCAATCGCCACTTCTTCAGCGGCTCGACGCAGGTCCAGCGCATCGGCCCGGCGCGCAGCTCGGCGCGGTCATCGCCTGATACCGGCCGACCGGACAACAGGTCCCAGTGCCGGCCGTCGGCGAGGCTGACCTTGACGTAACCCAACCCGCTGGCGGTGTTCGGGTTGTTGCCGTAGCCACTGGCCAACAGCATGGTGCCGTCCGGCGACGCGGCGAAGAAGTAGCACCGATCCGACCACGTCGGATCGGTGTCGTGCACCTGGTCGAACGTCGTCGGCAGCTGGTGGGTGAAAGACTCGTCCGCCGCGGAGTACCCCATCGATGGCCCTTTCTGGCTCGCTGACACGTTGTGCTGCAGGAGGATTCGTTAGCGGCTCAGGCTGGGCCGGATTCTGCTCGCGTCAGATAACAAAGCAGCACAACGCATCCCGTAACATCGCCGCCATGGAACCGAGCCGGCGCTGGGGCGACGACCGCGCGATCCTCGATG
>NZ_LZKV01000005.1:0-528 GCF_001672995.1 Mycobacterium sp. 1482292.6
CCGGCGACTATTTCCAGGTCGACTCGGCCCGGCTGTGGGACGTGCCCGACGTGCCGGTCGGCATCGGGGTGGCGATGGCGGGTGCCCGGGGCGTCGACAAGTTCGCCAAGCTGGCCGACCACCTCATTGCGGTGGAGCCGGACGCCGAACTCGTCAGGGAATGGCACTCCGCCCGCCAAGCCGCCAACCTCGCGGGCGGCGGACGGGTGGTCGGCCAGATACCGGTCTCCTGGGATCCCGACCGCGACACCGCGGTGAAGCGTGCACACGACCAGTTCCGCTGGTTTGCCGGCGGCTGGAAGGTCAACGCGGATCTGCCGACGCCGGCCGGCTTCGCCGGGGCGACCCAGTACGTGCGGCCCGAAGACGTCGCCGAGACCATTCCCTGCGGTCCTGACCTCGATGCCATCGTCGAGGGCGTCCGGCCGTACTGGGAGGCCGGGTTCACCGACATCGCCACCCCGATGCCGACCGGCACGTCGGGCACGTCCCACAGCCGGGCCGAGTCGACCTGGAAATAGTCGCCGG
>NZ_LZKV01000006.1:0-685 GCF_001672995.1 Mycobacterium sp. 1482292.6
TGCCGGGCCCGCATCAGCACCGCGACCGGCAGCGCCGAGGCCACCGTCGAGATCACCGAGACCATGCTCCCCGGACATGCCGCCCTGCCCAACGGATTCGGGCTCGACTACATCGGCGACGACGGGCGCACCGTCACCGCGGGTGTCGCCCCGAACGCGCTCACCTCCACCGAATGGCGCGATCCCTACGCCGGCACGCCGTGGCACAAGCACGTCCCCGCCCGGATCGAGCCCGCGCAGGTGAGCGTCAGTTCCAGATCTTGACCCGCTTGTCCGGTTCCAGGAACAGCGCGCCAACATCGGCGCCGTCGAAGGCGTCGTAGAAGGCGTCCATGTTGCGCAGCACGCCGTTGCAGCGGAACTCCGGCGGCGAGTGCGGATCCACCGCCAGGCGCCGGATCGCCTCGGCCTCACGGGATTTGGTGCGCCATACCTGGGCCCACCCGTAGAACACCCGCTGCACGCCGGTCAGGCCGTCGATGACCGGAGCCGGCTGGCCGTTCAGTGACAACTGGTAGGCCAGCAGCGCGTTCGGGGCGACACCCGCGGTGACGGTGCGCCCGTCGTCGCCGATGTAGTCGAGCCCGAATCCGTTGGGCAGGGCGGCATGTCCGGGGAGCATGGTCTCGGTGATCTCGACGGTGGCCTCGGCGCTGCCGGTCGCGGTGCTGATGCGGGCCCGGCA
>NZ_LZKV01000007.1:0-19366 GCF_001672995.1 Mycobacterium sp. 1482292.6
CTCTGCATCGTCATACGCGCGGGTCATCGACTTAGTTCTTCCTCTCGTTGTGAGCGGTTGGGCCGCACGTCGCGGCCCTGCGATTGCTCGGATTCACCATCGTCGTGATGAGACACCCTGGCCGCCGGGATCGAAAGAGTGAACGTCGATCCGGTGCCCGGCTTACTCCACACGCCGATGCTGCCGTTGTGGTTGGCCGCGACGTGCGGCCCAACCGCTCACAACGAGAGGAAGAACTAAGTCGATGACCCGCGCGTATGACGATGCAGAGCGCAGCGATGAGGAGGAATCGCGCCGATGACCAGTGTGCTGATCGTGGAGGACGAGGAGTCGCTGGCCGATCCGCTGGCGTTCCTGCTCCGCAAGGAAGGCTTCGAGGCCACCGTGGTGACCGACGGTTCGGCCGCGCTCGCCGAGTTCGATCGGGGTGGCGCCGACATCGTGCTGCTCGACCTGATGCTGCCCGGGATGTCCGGCACCGACGTCTGCAAGCAGCTGCGCGCGCGGTCCAGCGTGCCGGTGATCATGGTGACCGCCCGCGACAGTGAGATCGACAAGGTCGTCGGCCTCGAGTTGGGCGCCGATGACTATGTGACCAAGCCGTATTCGGCGCGTGAGCTGATCGCGCGCATCCGCGCGGTGTTGCGCCGCGGCGGTGACGACGATTCCGAGATCAGCGATGGCGTGCTCGAGTCCGGCCCGGTGCGGATGGACGTCGAACGTCACGTGGTCTCGGTCAACGGCGACACGATTACGTTGCCGCTCAAGGAGTTTGACCTTCTCGAGTACCTGATGCGCAACAGTGGCCGGGTGCTGACCCGCGGGCAGTTGATCGACCGGGTGTGGGGCGCCGACTACGTCGGTGACACCAAGACGCTCGACGTCCACGTCAAGCGGCTGCGGTCCAAGATCGAAGCCGACCCGGCCAACCCGGTGCACCTGGTGACGGTGCGCGGGCTGGGGTACAAGCTCGAAGGTTAGCCCGCCGGTGGCGGACCGTCGGTGTCGAAGACGGTCCGCACGTCGTCGTTGGCGCTCAACGTGATACGTCGATGCATGTCCGCTGTCATCGGCGGAAGGTCATCGAGGTCGAACCAGGCGGCGGCAGTGCTCTCGTCGTCGGCCGCAAAGGGCTCCCCGGACAGCCACTCCATCCGGAACACGTGATCCAGGTACCGGGCGTGGTCGCCGTTGGCGTGCACGGTCGGCCGGGTCACGTGCACCCACGCCAATCTCGTGGCCCGCGCGCTGACCCCGGTTTCTTCGCGCACTTCGCGGGCCGCGCAGTCGGCCGGATTCTCGCCGGGCTCCACGATCCCGGTCACGGCCGTCCACGCGCCATTGTCGGATCGCTTGACCAGCAACGCTTTTCGGCCGCGGATCGTGACGGCGGTGATGCCCGGCAACCACAGCGGCGCGTGGCCGATTCGGCGACGAAGCTCGACGATGAATTCCGGAACCGGCGTCACGTCGCGGTTCTCTCGTTGATCGCGGGCGCCGCGTCCCCGCGCAGGCCCACCTCGGCGTGTCCGAGCACCGACCAGTGCCGGTGACCGAGCTCCACATGGATTTCCGCGCGTTCGGTGTTAGTGCACACCGCGGTGCCGCCGTCGGGATCGGTGTAGCCCAGGCTCACGCACCGGTCCGGCGGCTGGTCGACGCTGATGCGTACCCGCCGACCGCCGATGCGACCCACCAGCTGCCAGCCTCGTGGGTCGAGCCTGGTCCGCATCGCAAGCGATGGCAAAAGTATTGTGGGCCAATCTTTTCCGTCGAGCCGAAAGCGCACGAACGCCAGCGGTGCGAGCCTGCGCAGTACCGGCCGGTGCGACACGGCGGTGACCACCTCGAGGACGTCGCCGCCACCGAGGTCTGCGTGGATCCACCCCCAGCGCCGCGCGTTGCCGTGTCCGTAGATGTGGGCGACGGCGCCGCGCCAGCCCGCGATGGGCGCGGCGGCGTCGTGGACGGTCAGCGACCCGGTGAAGTCGGCGGCGGGGGCGAGCACGACCTGCGCGCCGGGCAGCAGCTCGCGTTCCCACGTCAGACGGGGGAAGGTCCACAGCGGACGCGCGGTGTCCGTCCAAGACAGGTCCCACGCCAGCGATTCGGCCCGTCCGCGCAGCCGCCCGTCGGCCACTCGCGCCCCGGCGGCGCTGAACCAGTCGGCGCCTGCCGCGGGCCGCGTGGGCTCGGGACCGAAGCGTTCGGTGCGGGGTGACCCGTCGAGCGGAAATCGGGTGACCCAGCCGTGCGCGTAGGGAGCGCCCCGCACGGGAGCGACCGTCTCGCAATGGATCCACAACCCCGCGCCCGTCCGTGGATCGGAGAGGGTCGCGTACCACACTTCGAGGCGCCCGGCCTCACCGCGCCACCGCGGAGCCGCGGCCGATCGCTTTTCGTCGTCCATCGCTTGCTCCCGTGGCCTGCCGGACCCAGCCGGACCGGTGCAGCTACTCGGCGATGCGAGTGGCCGGGTGCACCGCGATGAGCCCCAACTTGCTGCGCCGCTTGCACATTGCCGCCAGCTCCGAGTAGGCCTTGGCGCCCAGCAGCTCGGTGAGCTCGTCGGCCAGGCTTTCCCACACCTGCTTGGCGCCGACGTGGGCGGCCGGGTCGCCGGTGCAGTACCAGTGCAGGTCGGCGCCACCGGAACCCCAACCGCGGCGGTCGTATTCGGTGACCCACGTCTTGAGGATCTCGGTACCGTCCGGCCGGGTCACCCACTCCTGGCTGCGACGGATCGGCAGCTGCCAGCAGACGTCGGGCTTCATGGTCAGCGGCGGCACGCCCAGCTTGAGGGCCTTGCTGTGCAGCGCGCAGCCGACGCCGCCCGGAAAACCCGGCCGGTTCAAGAAGATGCAGGCGTCTTTGTGCTTGCGGGTGCGGTACTGCGGTTGGCCGTCGTGCTCGTCGAGCTCCAGATAACCCTTGCGGCCCAAGCCTTTTTCGCGGAACTGCCAGTCGGCGTCGGTCAACTTCTGCACCGCGTCGTCCAGGCGGGCGCGGTCGTCGTCGTCGGACAGGAACGCCCCGTGCGAGCAGCACCCGTCGTCCGGGCGGCCCTCCACCGTGCCGCGGCAGGCCGGAGTGCCGAACACACACGTCCACCGGGAGAGCAGCCAGGTCAGGTCCGCCGCGATCAGGTGTTCGGGGTTGTCGGGGTCGTAGAACTCCACCCATTCGCGGGCGAAATCCAGCTCGACCTCTTGTCCGGGTGCGGGTTGCGAATTCGCCACGCAGTCCACGTTAGACCACGATTCGGGCCATCCGAGTCGCTGACACTCGGGCCCCTGTATGGCCGTGATCACGGCGGGTTAGCCGGGTCGCGCAAAGCACCGCTGCTGCGGCTTCGTTAGTTTGTTTACGTGCGATTGGGCGTTCTCGACGTGGGCAGCAACACGGTGCATCTGCTGGTGGTCGATGCCCACCGCGGCGGTCACCCGACGCCGATGAGTTCGACGAAAGCCACGCTGCGCCTGGCCGAGGCGACCGACAGCGCCGGGAAGATCACCAAACGCGGTGCCGAGAAGCTGATCTCGACGATCGACGAGTTCGCCAAGATCGCCGACAGTTCGGGTTGTGCGGAGCTGATGGCCTTCGCCACGTCCGCGGTCCGCGACGCCGGCAACTCCGACGACGTGCTGAGCCGGGTGCGCAAGGAGACCGGCGTGGAACTGCGGGTGCTGACCGGCGTGGACGAGTCGCGGCTGACCTTCCTGGCGGTGCGCCGGTGGTACGGGTGGAGCGCGGGCCGCATCATCAACCTCGACATCGGCGGCGGCTCGCTGGAGATGTCCAGCGGCGTGGACGAGGAGCCCGAGGTCGCCTTGTCGCTGCCGCTGGGCGCCGGGCGGCTGACCCGCGAGTGGCTGCCCGACGACCCGCCCGGCCGGCGCCGGGTGGCGATGCTGCGGGACTGGCTCGATGCCGAGCTCGCCGAGGCCAGCGTGAACATCCTCGAGGCGGGTAGTCCCGACCTGACGGTGGCGACATCGAAGACCTTTCGGTCGCTGGCACGACTCACCGGCGCGGCGCCCTCGGGCGCCGGACCGCGGGTCAAGAGGACGCTCACAGCAAACGGGCTCAGGCAACTCATATCTTTCATCTCTAGGATGACGACCGCTGACCGGGCGGAACTGGAAGGAGTGAGCGCCGAGCGGGCACCGCAGATCGTTGCGGGCGCGCTGGTGGCGGAGGCAAGCATGCGAGCGCTGTCGATCGAATCGGTGGATATTTGCCCGTGGGCATTACGGGAAGGTCTCATCTTGCGCAAACTCGACAGCGAAGCCGACGGATCGGCCCTCATGGAGCCTTCGGTGCGTAATGCTGGAGGTCAGGTAGTTGATCGGAATCAGCACCGATCGAGAGGCGACAAACCATGACCGGACCGCACTCCGAAACCGAGAACCCGGGCACTCGGCCGATCTCGGTGGCCGAATTGCTGGCCAGAAACGGAACCATCGGTGCCCCGGCGGTCACCCGGCGCCGCCGCCGCCGGCGCGGCGACAGCGACTCAGTGACCGTCGCAGAACTGACCGGCGAAATCCCGGTGGTGCGCGATGATGAAGAAGCCGACCACGGCGCCACCGACTCGATCGGGGTTGCCGAGCCGGATCCGGCCGAACCCGCTACCCAGGACGTCGCCGCCGAGCCGGTGACCGAAGACGAACCCAAAACCTCTTACTGGTCGGAGCCCGAGCCACGCTGGCCCAAGTCACCGCCGCAGCCCAAGCGGGCGCCGGGACCGGAGCGCAGCGAATATCCACGGCCGTTGCCCGACGCCGACCGACCCGGCTCGTCCCGCTCGTCCGTTAATGGCACCGGGCAGCCGGGGCAGGCCTCCGGGGCCGAGGGCATGAGCCCCGACCCCATGGACCACTACGCCGACGTCCCGGTGGACGTCATGGACTCCGAAGTGCGCGAGGCCGAGCCGGCGCTGGAGGACTCCGCGTACGTGCGCTCGTTCTTGCGGTCCGGGGATGCCGAGCTGGACGAGGACGCCGAGGGATCAGTGGGCGCCGGGGTGCTGGGCGAGGAGCACCTCGATGACGACGGGCACGCGGACGCGGACCTGGATGCCCACCCGGAGCACGGCAGATTCGACACGCTGTGGCGCGGCGGCGTGGTCGTGCTGCAGTCGATGCTCGCCGTGGCGTTCGGCGGCGGGTTGTTCGTGGCCTTCGATCAGCTGTGGCGGTGGAACAGCCTGGTCGCGCTGGTGCTATCGGTGCTGGTCATCCTGGGCTTGGTGGCCGGGGTGCGGGTGGTGCGCAAGACCGAGGACATCGCCAGCACGTTGATCGCGGTCGCGGTGGGTGCGCTGATCACCCTGGGACCCTTGGCGCTGTCGTTGCAATCGGGTTAGCGGCAACCGTAAACAGTGCGCCCAGCCATCAAAGTCGGCCTTTCCACGGCTTCGGTGTACCCGCTGCGGGCCGAGGCCGCCTTCGAATACGCCGCCCGGCTCGGCTACGACGGCGTCGAGCTGATGGTGTGGGCCGAGTCGGTCAGCCAGGACGTCGCCGCCGTCGAGAAGCTGTCGCGGCGCTACCGCGTCCCGGTGCTGTCCGTGCACGCGCCGTGCCTGTTGATCTCGCAGCGGGTGTGGGGCGCCAACCCGGTGCCCAAGCTCGATCGCAGCGTGCGCGCCGCCGAACAACTGGGTGCGCAGACCGTGGTCGTGCACCCGCCGTTTCGCTGGCAGCGGCGCTATGCCGAGGGTTTCTCCGAGCAGGTGGCGTCGCTGGAAGCATCCAGCGACGTGCTGGTCGCGGTGGAGAACATGTTCCCGTTCCGGGCGGACCGGTTCTTCGGGGCCGGCCAGTCGCTGGAACGGATGCGCAAACGTGGCGGCGGACCGGGGCCCGCGATTTCGGCGTTCGCGCCCTCCTACGACCCGCTCGACGGCAACCACGCGCACTACACGCTGGATCTGTCCCACACCGCGACCGCGGGCACCGACTCGCTGGACATGGCCCAGCGGATGGGTAGCGGCCTGGTCCACCTGCACCTGTGCGACGGCAACGGCCTGCCCGCCGACGAGCACCTGGTCCCCGGGCGCGGCACCCAACCCACCGCCGAGGTGTGTCAGATGCTGGCCGGCAGCCAATTCGCCGGGCACGTCATCCTGGAAGTGTCGACGTCCAGCGCGCGGTCCGCCAACGAGCGCGAGGCCATGCTCGCCGAATCGCTGCAGTTTGCCCGCACGCACCTGCTGCGCTGACCAAGCCAGGAGAACCCAGACACCATGAGTGCGCTATTCACCACCGCGATGACGTTGCGGGAGGTCGGTTCCGGCGTCTTCGAGGGCGAACTCGACAAGCGCTGGACCATCGGCCCCAAGGTGCACGGCGGCGCGATGCTGGCGCTGTGCGCCAACGCCGCCCGCACCGCCTGCCAGTCGGACGGCCGCGAACCGGCTCAGCAGCCGGTCGCGGTGTCCGCGAGCTATCTGTGGGCGCCGGATCCCGGGCAGGTGCAGTTGGTGACGTCGGTACGCAAGCGGGGCCGGCGGATCAGCGTCGTCGACGTCGAGTTGAACCAGGGCGACCGCACCGCGGTGCACGCCGTGGTCAACCTCGGCGAGCCCGAGCATTATCCGGTCGACGGTGCGGCCAGGCCGCTGCTGTCGGCCCACCCGGTGGCCGACCTGATGGCGCCCGAACCGCCGGACGACATCGAGCCGATCGGCCCCGGGCATCCGCTGGCCGGCCTCGTGCACCTGGGGGAGGGGTGCGACGTGCGGCCGGTGCTGTCGACCATGCAGCCCCGCACCGACGGGCGTCCGCCGGTGATCCAGATGTGGGCGCGCCCCCGCGGGGTGGCCCCGGACGCGCTGTTTGCGCTCATGTGCGGTGATCTGTCGGCGCCGGTGACGTTCGCGGTGGACCGCACCGGCTGGGCGCCCACGATCCAGCTGACGGCGTTTCTGCGCGGCCTGCCGGCCGACGGCTGGCTGCGCATCATCGCGACCTGCACCGAGATCGGGCACGACTGGTTCGACGAGGACCACACCGTCGTCGACAGCCTGGGCCGCCTGGTGGTGCAGGCCCGCCAGCTGGCATTGGTCCCTGCCGCTCGCTAGTGCGCGGGGTCTGCGATGCTGTCCGGCATGGCAAGAATCGCGATCATCGGTGGCGGCAGCATCGGGGAGGCACTGCTGTCGGGTCTGCTGCGGGCGGGCCGGCAGGTCAAGGACCTGGTGGTGGTCGAGCGGGTTCCCGAGCGGGCCAAGTACCTGGCGGACACGTATTCGGTGCTGATCAGCTCGGTGCCCGACGCGGTCGAGAACGCGTCATTCGTCGTGGTCGCGGTCAAGCCCGCCGACGTCGAGTCGGTGATGGCCGAGATCGCCCGCGCGGCCGGCGCCGCCGAAAACGACACCGCCGAGCAGGTGTTCGTCACCGTCGCGGCCGGGATCACCATCACCTATTTCGAGTCGAAGCTTCCCGCCGGGACGCCGGTGGTGCGGGCCATGCCCAACGCGGCGGCCCTGGTCGGCGCCGGGGTCACGGCCCTGGCCAAGGGGAGGTTCGTCACCGCGCCACAACTCGAGGGCGTCTCGGCCCTGTTCGACTCGGTCGGCGGGGTGCTGAGCGTTCCGGAGGGCCAGATGGACGCCGTCACCGCGCTGTCGGGGTCCGGCCCGGCGTATTTCTTCCTGCTGGTCGAGGCCCTGGTCGACGCCGGCGTCGCGGCGGGTCTGAGTCGCGAAGTGGCTGCCGATCTGACCGCCCAGACCATGGCCGGGTCGGCCGCGATGCTGCTGGAACGCATGGACGCCGATCGGCGGCTGGGCGAGGCCGAGGCGCCGGGGCTGCGGGTGGACGCCACGGCAACGCAGCTGCGGGCGACGGTCACGTCGCCCGGCGGCACTACCGCGGCCGCCCTGCGTGAGCTGGAACGAGGGGGCCTGCGAGCGGCGGTCGACGCGGCCGTTCAGGCCGCAAAAATGCGCTCTGAGCAGCTAAGAATTACATCAGAGTAATCCAAGTTTTTTGAACTGATTGTCCCCCACCAGTACCAGTAACCCCATTAGTCCCGCTATTCTCCTCATGTAAGCACGTGTTGGTGCCAGCGGAGGGGAAGCCGCTGGCATGCGCGTGCCTGACACGATTGGGTTGCGATGACGTCTAGTAACGGGCCATCAGCGCGAGATGCTGCAGGTAAGCCACGGGACGCCAGTTCCGTTGACAGCCAGCAGGGCAGGACGCAGTTCCTCACCGTCGCCGAGGTGGCGGCGTTGATGCGGGTCTCCAAGATGACGGTGTACCGGTTGGTGCATAACGGCGAGCTGCCTGCGGTCCGGGTAGGCCGGTCCTTCCGGGTGCATGCCAAGGCCGTCCACGACATGCTCGAGACGTCCTACTTCGACGCCGGCTGACCTGAAACGTGCCGCTCGCGGGCGGCATTCAGGCTCCGCCGTGGCGCGGCGATCGGCCGACACCGGTTTGGTGTTCGGTGCGTTCCGCCGGGTAAAGTGTCCGGGTCCAATCTTTGAAGCAGGTCACGGTCAGATAGCGGAGTTCATGGGTTCAGTAATCAAGAAGCGGCGCAAGCGTATGTCGAAGAAGAAGCACCGCAAGCTGCTGCGTCGCACCCGGGTGCAGCGCAGAAAACTCGGCAAGTAACCCCGTCCGCGGCAAAGTGCCGCCATCTCGCCCGGCCGCTAGGCTGTTCGGGTGGATCCGTCGAACGGGGAGAACACCGGGCCGGGCGACACCGCCGGCAACACGGTGCATTACCCCAAAATCGTGCTGGTCACAGGTGCCTGCCGGTTCCTGGGTGGCTACCTGACGGCCCGGCTCGCGCAGAACCCGATGATCAAAGGGGTCATCGCGGTGGACGCGATAGCCCCGAGCAAGGACATGCTGCGCCGGATGGGGCGCGCCGAGTTCGTCCGCGCCGACATTCGAAATCCCTTCATAGCCAAGGTGATTCGTAACGGCGACGTCGACACGGTGGTGCACGCGGCGGCGGCGTCCTACGCGCCGCGATCCGGCGGCACGGCGGCGTTGAAAGAGATCAACGTGATGGGCGCCATGCAGCTGTTCGCGGCCTGCCAGAAGGCGCCCTCGGTGCGCCGGGTGGTGCTCAAGTCGACGTCCGAGGTGTACGGGTCGAGCGCGCACGATCCGGTGATGTTCACCGAGGACAGCACCAGCCGCCGGCCTTTCCGTGACGGTTTCGCCAAGGACAGCCTCGACATCGAGGCCTACGCGCGCGGATTGGGACGGCGCCGGCCCGATATCGCGGTGACGATCCTGCGGTTGGCCAACATGATCGGCCCGGCGATGGACACGACGCTGTCGCGTTATCTGGCCGGGCCTTTGGTGCCAACGATGTTCGGCCGCGACGCGCGATTGCAGCTGCTGCACGAGCAGGACGCGCTGGGTGCGCTGGAGCGTGCGGCGATGGCCGGCAAGGCGGGAACGTTCAACATCGGCGCCGACGGAATCATCATGCTGTCGCAGGCGATCCGGCGGGCCGGCCGGATTCCTTTGCCAGTACCGGGATTCGGCGTTTGGGTATTGGATTCCTTGCGGCGCGCAAATCATTACAACGAGATCAGTCGCGACCAATTTGATTACTTGAGTTATGGCCGCGTCATGGATACCAGCCGAATGCGCTCAGAACTCGGCTTCCAGCCGAAATGGACGACGGCAGAAGCCTTTGACGACTACGTTCGCGGCCGAAGCCTGACTCCCATTATCGACCCGCATCGGGTACGCTCCTGGGAAGGTCGCGCCATATCCCTGGCCCAGCGCTGGGGTAGCCGAAATCCAATTCCGTGGGGTGGGGTCAGGTAGGTATCGTGGCGGGTGAAACCAGAGCGAATGTCATTCCACTGCACACTAATCGGGCTCGGGTAGCGGCGCGTCGGAGAGCCGATCAACGAGCCGAGTCAACTCGCCAACACCCTTCGTTACTTTCGGATCCTAATGGCCGCGCGTCGGCCGAGCAGATCGCCGCGGTGGTTCGCGAAATCGACGAACACCGCCGCGCCGCCGGCGCCTCGTCCGCCGACGCCCCGCTGAATGATCTGGCGCAGCGCGTCGCCGCCGTTGCCGGATTCCTGCGTCAACGAATCACCGGGGACTACAGCGTCGACGAGTTCGGCTTCGATCCGCACTTCAACAGCGCGATCGTGCTGCCGGTGTTGCGGCTGTTCTTCCGGAACTGGTTCCGGGTCGAGGTGAGCGGCATCGAGAACCTGCCGGCCGACGGCGCCGCGCTGGTGGTCGCCAACCACGCCGGCGTGCTGCCGTTCGACGGGTTGATGCTGTCCGTGGCCGTGCACGACGAGCACCCGGCGCACCGCGAGCTGCGCCTGCTTGCCGCCGACATGGTGTTCGACCTGCCCATTGTGGGCGAGGCGGCCCGCAAGGCCGGCCACACCATGGCCTGCACGACCGACGCGCACCGGCTGCTCGCCGCCGGCGAGCTGACCGCCGTCTTCCCGGAGGGCTACAAGGGGCTGGGCAAGCGCTTCGAGGACCGCTACCGGCTGCAGCGGTTCGGCCGCGGCGGATTCGTCACGGCGGCGCTGCGGACCAAGGCGCCGATCATCCCCTGCTCGATCATCGGGTCCGAGGAGATCTACCCGATGCTCACCGACGTCAAGCTGCTGGCACGACTTTTCGGGCTGCCATATTTCCCGATCACCCCGCTGTTCCCGTTGGCCGGGCCGGTCGGCCTGGTGCCGCTGCCGTCGAAATGGCACATCACGTTCGGTGAACCGATCTACACCGACGACTACGCCGCCTCCGACGCCGACGATCCGATGGTCACCTTCGAGCTGACCGACCAGGTGCGCGAGACCATCCAGCAGACGCTGTACCGGCTGCTCGCCGGGCGTCGCAACATCTTCTTCGGCTGAGCCGCGCAAAAGGAAACGCCACCGCGGAAATCCGCGATGGCGTTGACCTTTGAGAAGCCGGCTACTTGACCAGGGTGAACTGGCAGACGTTGGTGTAGCCGTCCCGGAACAGGTCCGAGCAGCCGCGCAAGTACTTCAAGTAGATGTCGTAGGTCTCCTGCCCCTTCAGGGCGATCGCCTCCTCCTTGTGCGCCTCGAGGGCGTCCGCCCAGGCCGTCAGCGTCGGAACGTAGTTCTTGCCGATGAAGTGATGGCGCTCGATCTTGAAACCCGCGTCCGTCGAGTACTTGTCGACCAGGTCGACCTGGGGCAGCTTCCCGCCCGGGTAGATCTCCTTGAGGATGAAACTGATGAATCGCAGCAGGGTCATGTTCACCTGCAACCCCAGCTTCTTGCCCTCCTCGGCGTTGGGCACCACGATGCTGTGCAGCAGCATCCGGCCGTCGTCGGGCAGCAGGTCGTAGTACTTCTTGAAGAAGGTGGCGTAGCGCTCGTACCCGGCGTCACCGGCGCCGTCGGCGAAGTGCTCGAACGCCCCCAGCGACACGATGCGGTCGATCGGCACGTCGCCGGGGAACTCCTCCCAGCCCTGGATCCGGACCTCTTTGCGGCGGGGGCTGTCCATCTTGTCGAACTCGGCCACACAGTGGGCGTACTGGTTCTCGCTCAGCGTCAGTCCGATGACGTTGACGTCGTACTCGGCCACCGCGTGCCGCATCGTCGAACCCCAGCCGCTGCCGATGTCCAGCAGCGTCATGCCGGGCTCGAGGTTGAGCTTGTCCAGGGCCAGCTTGCGCTTGGCGTACTGCGCCTCTTCCAGCGTCTTGGTCAGATTCTGCGGGTCAGGATTCTCGTCGAAGTAGCCACAGCTGTAGGTCATCGACGGGTCCAGCCACAGCTTGAAGAATTCGTTTGACTTGTCGTAGTGGGATCGGACCGCTTCGACCGGCGGTTTGAGTTGCGTGCTTCCCGTTTCCCCCTGAGCAGTCATTTACAACGCCCCTAACTTTCCTGCGGATATGGATGCCACTGCCGCGGCGGTAGCTTCAACGTCCTCCTGGTTTGAGGACTCTCCCAACATCGTGACGACACTCGTGACGATCGGTTTACCATCGGCGTCGGTCACTTCGCTCCGGATCTCCGCAAGCACGGTGCCGTGGGACTCAATCACCGAGTCGAGGTAAGTGTCGAAGTACAGCCTATCGTGAGCCAGGATCGGCCGGTGGAACTTGAACTTCTGGTCGCGGTGAATGACCCGGGCGATGTTGATCGGAATGCTGAACTTGGTGAAGATCTCCAGCTGCACGCGGCGCCCGGCGATCGCGAGGAACGTCAGCGGCGCCACCATGTCCGGGTACCCAGCGTTCGCGGATTCACTCTCATCGAAGTGCGCGGGGTGGTCATCCTTGATCGCCAGGGCGAACTCACGGATCTTCTCCCGGCCGACCTCGAAGTAGTCCGGCGCGCGGTAATGGCTGCCGATCAGTCCTTCGGCTTCCTTGGGGGTCGTCATGGCGCAATGCCCTCCGTAATTGTGTCTGCGCGGCGCAGCCTATCAGCGTGATTGCCGCCGAGAGGCCAGCGCGGCCAGCGCACCACCGGCTGCGCCCAGCGCCAACGCCGAGGGCACCCCGATCCGGGCCGCCTTACGGGCGGTGCGGAAGTCGCGGATCTCCCAGCCGCGCTCCCGGGCCAGGGCACGCAGTCGGGCGTCGGGATTGATGGCGACGGCCGTGCCCACCAGCGACAGCATGGGCACGTCGTTGTAGCTGTCCGAGTACGCCGTGCAGCGTTTCAGGTTGAGCCCCTCGCGAATTGCCAGCGACCGCACCGCGTGCGCCTTGCCGGTGCCGTGCAGGATGTCGCCGACCAGCCTGCCGGTGAAGACGCCGTCGACCGATTCCGCGACCGTGCCCAGCGCACCGGTCAGGCCGAGCCGTCGCGCGATGGTCGCGGCGAGCTCGTAGGGCGTCGCAGTGATCAGCCACACCTGCTGGCCGGCGTCCAGGTGCATCTGGGTGAGCTCGCGGGTGCCGGGCCAGATCTTGTCGGCGATGATCTCGTCGTAGATCTCCTCGCCCAGGGTGACCAGTTGTTCGACCGATCGGCCCTCGATGAAGGCGAGCGCCTTGCGCCGGCCGGCGGCGACATCGTTGCTGTTTTCCGTGCCGAGGATCTGAAACTTGGCCTGCGCGTAGATGAATCCGACGACGTCGCGGTAGGTGAAGTAGTTCCGCGTGGCCAGTCCGCGCCCGAAGTGCACGGCCGACGAGCCCTGCACGAGCGTGTTGTCCACGTCGAAGAAGGCGGCCGCGGTCAGGTCGATCGGCGGCTGAGGGCGATCCTCGGAGGCGGCGGCGGCGGCTTCCTGCATGCCCTCGATCGCGCGGGCGGCGCTGGCGTCCGCGGCCAGCGTTTCCGGGTCAACGTAACCGGTGTGGTCCGGGTTGACCGGGTCAGAGGAAGTCATCGCCAAACCTCCTAGATCGCTGTGGTGCATGGCGACCCAGCGGGTGCCCGATCCCCAACCCTATCGGGCAGATGGCATGCGGGCGTTGACGTGTCCGCGGGCTCGGCGCGCGGCGCGAAGCTTTCGCGCCAACCTGTCCGTCGCGGACCCTACTGCCGCCAGAGCGGGACCTGAGAGGTAATGCTTTCCGGCATACCCTCCAACAGTGCCGCTGTCAGCTCTTCCAACGATAGGGCTAAGACTTGCATCATCGGTTGTTCGTAATCAAGTGCGAATCCGTAGGAGCCCGGATCATTTTCTAGCGTGTATTTCCGTAGATGTTGTTCCGCATATTCTTTTTCCAGGGTTGGTCTTTCTCTGGTCACGAGCTCGATGGCCTCAGAACTGACGGACTCGATTCTTATCCGTGAATCAAGCCCGCGCGCCTCCCATTCTACGGATAGCGTTTTTAGCCGTACGTCGCGACGGCTGCGGATGCCGTCGCCTATTCTCGAAATGATGTACTTACCCGCATCCGAGAAACGGGAGAAAATTACCTCAACTCGCTCTTTCCGCTCCGTTTCTCTTTCATGCTTGAGCGAACGTACTACGCCGACATATCCTTGCGGCCTCGAGGCGATGATCCAAGCTGACCAATCACCGAACTCCGCCCAGTCGTGCCATTTTTTCAGCTTCTCCGAATAGTCTGAGCGAAAGTAGAGACGATCCTGGACCCACTCGGCTTCGTCGTAGGGTCCACTTCCGATGTAGTTGGCGATCCTGCGCCACAAGTTGTAGTACCGAATCACCTCGGCGGCTTCGGCTGCCGTAGTCGAACCTCTAGCATCCATCTGCATATTCAAAGACTTTCTTGATGTCAGCGCTATCCCCAGTCCAAATATCCATTGTCGATCAAAAACTTGATCAGCACTATTTGGCCCTCCTCGTCGACGACTACCCATTGTGTTCCACCGCCTGGCTGACCAAACGCATCGGCTACTTTTCCATATCGGACTTCCCAGCCGGCAGGCAATTCTTTACCAGTGCCGTGGAACCGATTGTAATCACCAGATGAGCCGGGTGCCAGACCTCGGTCCGGATAGCTGTCACCGACTGTGCCCATAAAATCGCCTCTGTTGTCGCTGACCTCTCCGATCCGATCCAACCACGTGTCCTTGGAAACGCTGCGAGCTGTTTGGTATACGCCATCTGCGAAGCCGTTCGCTTCTGGCCATTTCCAGGTTCCTTTTGCCACATCCCACCATTTATCCAAGATTTCTTGAGCGGTCATTCCCTCATAGGGGCTGTGCGCAGCTGATTCGGCGATTTCTCGAGGGCATCCGTGTTCGACAAGGTCCTTCACGAGCTGCTCGGGTGATTTCGCGAGCATCAGCTGCGCCTGGTGCCAGGGCTTCAAGTCCGACGGCGCGGGGACTTCTGGCGGATGCCCGTCAGCGGGATTGTCGGGGAGTGTGCCGTCGTGCGGCTGGTGTGGTCGGGGCGGTTCGTGGCTTTCACGGGGTGGATGAGGCCCGTTGCCGTCGCCGGGCGGGTGCCCGTCGCCCGGTAGATGAGGCCCTCCGCCGTCACCAGGCGTGTGCAGACGCCCGCCTGGTGACGGCTCGCCTGGATGGGCCGGGGGTTCACCGCCATGGGGCACCGCACCTACTCCGGGAGGCACTTCGGCGGGGACTCCGCCACCCATCGGTACCGAAGGCGGCGTCGGGAGATGCGGTGCGGGTGCCGCCGGAGCTGCGGGCTCGGACCCGGGCGGCGGAGCACCGTGGGAACCAGACACAGCCGGAGGTTTGCCGGGAGACGCCGGCACGTGCGCAGGGACTGGCTCGGCCGGTTTCGAGTGGGCTAGCGGGGTGTCTGTTGCGGGCGGGGAAGCCACCGGTTTGCCGCCGGGCTCGCCCGGCGCCGCAGCCGGTTTGGTCGGCTCCGCGGACGGGGGCTGTGCGACCGGCGGTGGCTTGGATTCGGTGGGACTATGCGGCAAAGGGCGGTCAGCGGGCCCAGGTGTCGGCCTGCCCGAGGGCGCCGGCGCCGGTTGATCCTGGGTTGGCGGCTTTGGCGCGGCAGGGGCTGGTTCTCCGGGTGGCTTAACTGTCGGGGGTTTGAGCTCGGGCGGCTTCTTTAGATCCTTCAGCGCATCTGCAGCACCGCGACCGAGCTTGCCGAGCTTGGAAAGCGGTCCGCCGGGTATCGGCAATGTCAGTACGTCGAAAGCGGTTCGGCCGAGTGCATCGAGAGGGTCAGTGCCCCACTCGTCCCAATGGCTGACTTGTTTGCCCAGCGCTTCCCATGACTCTAGCCAACCGGGGCCACCGTCGGGGCCGAGGCCGGTGAGCGACGCCGCCCCTTGGACCATCCCGCCAAGCTCTTTGCCGTATCCGATCGGATCGAGCACCGCACGGAACTGGCTGATCGCGAATAGCCCTTTGAGAGTTCCCCAGCCCTCTTTGCCGGCGCCACCAAGAATCTTTCCTAGCCCATGGAGGGCCGCCTTATTCAAGGCGACGAAGTGGTTCCACTCCTTATCGGCCCAGTGGGCCATATCCTTCGCGGCGGTGGCGGCCGCCGACATGGTGGCCTTGATCTGGTCGGCGAGCGTTTCGGCTTCCTCGGAAAAGTTGTCGACCACCGTTTTGATGTCGTCGGCGATTCTTTTGATCTCGTCTTCGTCTTCGTCGGTGAGAAGGTCCCACACCTCTTTGATGCCGGTCAGCGGATCACAGATGCGCGACAACAGGTCCAGGATCGCCGCGTGCACTTTGTCGATCTTGGCCGCGTAGCTATTGAGCTGCGCCGCGATCGTCTGGCATTGGCCCGCAACGCTGATGGCGGCACGAGAGGCGTCGGTCAACGCCTTGTTGATGGCGGTGCCTTCCGGAATCTGTTGCGCGGCAATGGCGGCCATGGTGCCGCCGCCGGCCGCGAACTCGGTCGTCATGAAGGTGGCACCCGCGGTCGTCCATGCCGCGGCGGCGGCGCGTAGTTTCGCCGAATCGCCCGTGGGCCAGATCATTCCGATATACGGCGCGACCCAACTCCAACCCGCCGGGGCGCTGCTTCCGGCGCCCACCGCCGATGGCGGATGAGACGCCGCGGTCAGCGGCGCCGTCACCGGCGGCGTCGGCAGAGTTGCGGCGTGGCCCGTCACGTCCGACATCGCCTCGGCCAGCGCATAGTTGTGCGCCGACATCCGCACCCCGTCGCCGATGCTGGCCAACCCATTGCGGGTGCCGGTCATCGCCTCGATCACCTTGGCCGCTGCACCGTCGTACGCGCGGCCCAGCGCCACACCCACCGGATCGTCACCGGCCATGCCCGCCGTGTCGGCCAACGCCGTGGTCAACGTCGAGATCACCGAACCCAAGGAGACGCCGGTGGTCAGGACCGTGGCACCGGCTCGGTCTAGGGCAGTCGGGTCACACGCCAGCGGCGCCATTTAGTCACGACCACATACCGAGATTCGTCGACATTGCGCCGGTGTAGTTGCCGTGCGCGGTCGTGGCCACCTTCTCCAGTTGGGCCAGCGCCTGGCGCATCATCGCCTCGCCGCGAACCCAGTGCTGATGCGCCTCAGCGTGCGCCGCGGCGGCTTCGCCCGTCCACACTGCATGCAAACGCGTTACGCGCGAATCGATTTCGGCGATCATGTCTTCGGCATAGCGTTGGAACGCCGCCATCCGGTGCACCGCATCGGCCAGCGCCTGCGGATCCACCCGAAACGCCTCAGCCACCGCGCACCCCGCGCTCCGCCTGGGCGGATCCGGCCTCGTTGGCCTGATACGCCCCGCCGGCCTGGCCGACCAGGTGCGCCAGCATCGACAGCCCGAGCTCAACCTCGCGGGCGCCGTTGTGCCACAGCTCCCACGCGGATCCGTACGCACTGCCGGCCACACCCTGCCAACCGCCCAGCAGCTGGCCCACCTGGTCGTCGAGCTGGGACAGCTGGGCCGAAAGCTGCTCGGCCGCACCACCGAGCGAGACGGCGGCACCCTGCATCACGACAGGATCGACTCGCAGCGTTTCGTCGGCCATTGTCGGAACATAACGCCTGGTAGATGGCCCCACAAGTCACCAATGCCACACTGGTGCCCATGACTGAGGCGACCGGCCGGCCACGGGTGGAGCTGCTGACCCGCGACGGGTGTGCCATCTGCGAGCGGGTGCACGCCCGGTTGGTCGAATTGGCCGCCGAGCTGGGCTTCGAGCTGTCGATGACCGACGTCGACGCGGCCGCCGCTACGGGCAACACCGCGCTGCGTGCCGAGTTCGGCGACCGGCTGCCGGTGATCCTGCTCGACGGCCGCGAACACAGCTACTGGGAGATCGACGAGCCTCGGCTGCGGGCCGATCTCGCCCGCTAACCGACCGGCCGTCGCCCGGTCGGCCGGCGGCGGGCCATTATTTGGTAGCCCAGCTGATAAACGATTACCTTGGACAGCAGTTCATTTACTGGAGGAAGCAAGGGAGCTGGCCAGGTGATGCTGCCGTGAGCGTCTTGCTCTTCGGGGTTTCGCACCGCAGTGCGCCGGTCTCCGTCCTGGAACAACTCAGCATCGACGAGGCCGATCAGGGCAAGATCGTCGACCGGGTGTTGCAGTCGCCGCTGGTGACCGAGGCGATGGTGCTGTCTACCTGCAACCGGGTCGAGGTCTACGCGGTGGTCGACGCGTTCCACGGCGGGTTGGCCGTGATCGGGCAGGTGCTGTCGGAACAGTCCGGCATGTCGATGGCCGACCTCACCAAATACGCGTACGTCCGGTACAGCGAGGCCGCCGTCGAGCACCTGTTCGCGGTCGCCAGCGGCCTGGATTCCGCGGTGATCGGCGAGCAGCAGGTGCTCGGCCAGGTCCGTCGCGCCTATGCCGACGCCGAGACCAATCGCACCGTCGGCCGGGTCCTGCACGAGCTGGCCCAGCGGGCCCTGTCGGTGGGCAAGCGGGTGCACTCCGAAACCGCCATCGACGCCGCCGGCGCCTCGGTGGTGTCGGTCGCCCTGAACATGGCCGAACGCCGGCTGGGCGGGCTGTCCGGTAAGTCGGCGGTCCTGGTCGGCGCCGGAGCGATGGGCGCCCTGGCCGCGGCGCACCTGTCCCGGGCCGGCATCGGGCACGTCCATGTACTCAACCGCTCGCTGTCCCGGGCCCAGCGCCTGGTCCGCAAGATTCGCGACACCGGGGTGCCGGCCGACGCCCTGCCGTTGGACCGACTGGCCGACACCCTGGCCGGCGCCGACGTGGTCGTCAGCTGTACCGGAGCGGTGACCCCGGTGGTCTCGCTGGCCGACGTGCACCACGCGCTGGCCGCCGCGCACCGCGACGAAGAGGCGAACCCGCTGGTGATCTGCGACCTGGGCATGCCGCGCGACGTCGACCCGGCGGTGGCCGGCCTGCCCGGCGTCTGGGTTGTCGACGTGGACCGCGTCCAGCACGAGCCCTCGGCCCACGCCGCGGCCGCGGACGTCGACGCCGCCCGCAACATCGTCGCCACCGAAGTTGCTGCCTATCTTGCCGGCCAGCGGATGGCCGAGGTCACGCCGACGGTCACCGCGTTGCGCCAGCGCGCCGCCGACGTGGTCGAAGCGGAGCTGCTGCGCCTCGACAACCGGCTGCCCGGGCTCGAGAGCGCCCAGCGCGAAGAGGTGGCCCGGACCGTGCGGCGGGTGGTGGACAAGCTGCTCCACGCGCCGACCGTGCGGATCAAACAGCTCGCCAGCGCGCCCGGTGGCGACAGCTACGCCGAGGCACTGCGCGAACTCTTCGAACTCGACCAGACCGCCGTCGATGCCGTGGCCGCGGGCGAATTGCCGGTCATCGCAAGCGGATTCGACGCGGGAACCCCGCAGCAAACCGCCGAGTAGCCGATTGGCGAACGTGATCCGGATAGGCACGCGGGGCAGCCTGTTGGCCACCACCCAGGCCGGAACGGTCCGAGACGCTTTGATCGCGCTGGGACACCCGGCGGAGCTGGTGACCATCACCACCGCCGGGGACCGGTCGTTGGCGCCCATCGAAGACCTC
>NZ_LZKV01000008.1:0-9567 GCF_001672995.1 Mycobacterium sp. 1482292.6
ACGCCGCTGACCGAGCTGGTCGGTGTCGAGCACCCGGTGGTCCAGACCGGGATGGGCTGGGTGGCCGGTGCGCGGCTGGTGTCCGCCACGGCCAACGCCGGCGGGCTGGGCATCCTGGCCTCGGCCACCATGACGCTGGACGAACTGGCAACGGCCATCGCCAAGGTCAAGGCCGCCACGGATAAGCCGTTCGGCGTGAACATTCGCGCCGACGCCGCAGACGCCGGCGATCGCGTGGACCTGATGATCCGCGAGGGCGTCAAGGTGGCCTCCTTCGCGCTGGCGCCCAAGCAGGAGCTCATCGCGCGGCTGAAAGAGGCCGGCGTCGTGGTGATTCCGTCGATCGGCGCGGCCAAGCACGCCCGCAAGGTCGCCGGCTGGGGCGCCGACGCGATGATCGTGCAGGGCGGCGAGGGTGGTGGGCATACCGGCCCGGTCGCCACCACGCTGCTGCTGCCCTCGGTGCTCGACGCCGTGCAGGGCAGCGGCATTCCGGTGATCGCGGCGGGCGGATTCTTCGACGGACGCGGTCTGGCGGCCGCGCTGAGCTATGGCGCCGCCGGCGTCGCGATGGGCACCCGGTTCCTGCTCACCTCGGATTCGACGGTGCCCGACGCGGTCAAGCGCCGTTACCTCGAATCGGCGCTGGACGGCACGGTGGTCACCACCCGCGTGGACGGGATGCCGCACCGGGTGCTGCGCACCGGTTTGGTGGAGAAGCTGGAAGGCGGTTCGCCGGTGCGGGGCCTGACCGCGGCCGTGCGCAATGCCGCCAAGTTCAAGCACATGTCGCAGATGACCTGGCGGTCGATGATCAGCGACGGCCTGGCGATGCGGCACGGCAAGGAGCTGACCTGGTCTCAGGTGGTGATGGCGGCCAATACCCCGATGCTGTTGAAAGCCGGGCTGGTGGACGGCAACACCGACGCCGGCGTGCTGGCTTCCGGCCAGGTGGCCGGCATCCTCGAGGACCTGCCGTCGTGCGCCAAACTGATCGAGTCGATCGTGCGCGACGCGGTCCGGCACCTGCAGGCGGCGTCGGCCCTCATCGAAGGGGCGTAAACGCCTCGATAAAGCGTATAGCTAAATCGCCGGATGATTAAGCTATACTCTTCAAATGGCTCGGATGAAGCTGGATCCTTCATCACGGGCGACGCTCATCGGTGACGTCGTCGGTTCCCGGCGCGCCACCGACCGTTCGAAGCTGCATGGGAGCCTGGCGGCCGCCCTGCGACACGTCGCCGCCGAAGCGATCGGCCCGCCCGCGTTCACCGTCGGCGACGAGTTCCAGGGCAGTTACCCGACCGTCGGCTCCGCGATCGATGCCGCCCTGACGCTGCGGCTGGCCGTCGGCCCCGACATCGACGTCCGGTTCGGCATCGGCTGGGGCTCGGTCACCATCCTCGATGCCGCCGCGGGAATCCAGGACGGCCCGGGCTGGTGGACCGCCCGTGAGGCCATCCAGCACACCGCGGAGGCGCAGCGGCAGCCCGGCTTGACGCTGGTACGCACGATGTTTCGGGCCGAGGCCGGCACCCGCGACGACGTCGCCGCCGTCAACGCCGCCCTGATTTGTCGGGACCATCTGCTTGGATCGCTTGATGAACGGTCATTGCGGATAGTAAGGGGCTTGATGACGGGCCGGACCAAAAAGGAGCTCGCCGCCGAAGAGGGCATCAGCCCGTCGGCGGTGTCCCAACGCGCGAGCCGCGACGGCCTGGACTTGATTGTGCTTGCCAGTCAATACCTTCGGAGTCTGCCGTGAGCGCCGTGGCGGTCTTTCTCATCGCCCTCGGCGTCACCGACCTCTGCCGGCGTGCGGTCGGTGCGCTATGGCCACCGCTGCTGGCCGGGCCGGTGGTGGTGGTGGCGTGCGCGGGGCTGGGCGCCCTGTGGCGTGCCGGGGACATCGCGCTGCTCGTGCTGGCCGCCGCGGCGGTGGTGGCGTGGGAATGGCTTTGCGCGCGAAGCGAACTCAGCGGCAAAAACCAGATCGCTCCGCTGGCGGTGTTCGGCGGCGCGCTGGCGGTGCTGGCACTGTTATCCGGCTGGTCCTCGCCGGGCGGCGGCGTCGTCGCGCGGTGGTCGGCCTGGGTTCACCTGCCACTCAGCCATGTCACGCCCGCCCGGTTGCTGATGCTCGTCGGCGTGATGCTGGTCCAGTTCGCCACCGCCAATCAGTTGGTGCGCCTGGTGCTTGGCTCGGTGGGCGCGGTGCGCCCACCCGGTGAGCCGCAGCCGTCGGATCGGCTCAAGGGCGGCCGGCTGCTGGGGCCGCTGGAGCGGCTGCTGATCCTCAGCCTCGGCGTCGGCGGCCAGGTGGCCGCGGCCAGCGCCGTCGTCGCGGCCAAGGGCATCATCCGATTCCCGGAATTGAACGCCCAGACCAACCGCGACAACGGCGTCGGCATCGACGAGGTGACCGAGTACTTCTTGGTCGGCAGCTTCACGAGTTGGCTGCTCGCCCTGGGCGGCATCGGCCTGGTGGTGGCGACCCGGTAGGCGGCCGAATCCGGTAAAAGGTTGACCGAGGGTGGATTTCACGACGCGACACGCCGCGGTGCCGTCGAGGATTTCACGCTCGGTGGCCCAGGGCGCCATCCCGCGGCCCGCATCGCGTTGACGACACGGGCAATGAGGGTGCCGTGCCGATAGCGGAGAAGGTCGCTGCCGACCCGCACGATCGTCCAGCCCAAGTCGGCCAATGCGGTGTACCGGTCGATGTCGCGATCGCGCTGCCCGGCGTCCGTCCAGTGCTGCGGTCCGTCGTACTCGATGCCGACGCGCAGCTCGCGGTACCCCATGTCGATGCGGGCAACGAAGTCGCCGTAGTCGTCGCACACTCGGATCTGTGTCTGTGGCACAGGCAAACCCGCGTCGATCAGCACCAGCCGAGTACGGGTCTCCTGCGGAGACTCCGCGCCGCTGTCCACCAGCGGCAGCACCGCTTTGAGCCGACCCAGGCCGCGCGTGCCGCGATGCCCGGCCAGCACGGCTTCGATGTCGCTGATTTTGACGTCGGTGACGTTCGCCAGCGCATCGAGCCGCTGCACCGCGGACAGCCGCGACGATGTCCACCGTCCAACATCGAAAGCGGTGCGCGCCGGACTGGTCACTGGCATGCCGTCGACTTCGACTACCTCACCGGGGAGCAGTGTCTCGCTGTGCACGACGATGCCGGCGGGTGGGCGGCGATTGCCGTGCACCAGCTCAGCATCGAGCGTCGGATTCACCCACTTCGCCCCGAGCATCGCGGCCGCCGAGTTCCCCGCGATGACGCCGTTGCGCCGCGACCAAAGCCATGCCGCCCGCGCGCGTTCGCGCGCCGTCAGCGCGATGCCGCCGGGGGCGTAGACACCCGGATGGACAGGCTCGAAGAGGGAGCGCATTGCCCGCTCGGGCATCACTTTTGCCGCCAGGGCCTCACTGCCCAGGAAGAGCTCCGTCATGCCGCCGATGGTGCCAACCCGCACCGACAACCTCGCGAATGTGAATCCTACGACGCGACACGCGGTTGACGCGTCGTGGCTTTCACACTGGGCGACGGAAGCGAGTGCTGCACGAGGTCAGAGGCGCTCGATGATCGTGACGTTGGCCGTGCCGCCGCCCTCGCACATCGTCTGCAGCCCGTAGCGGCCACCGATGCGCTCCAGCTCGTTGAGCATGGTGGTGAACAGCTTGGCACCGGTGGCACCCAGCGGGTGGCCGAGCGCGATCGCGCCGCCGTTGGGGTTGACCTTCTCCGGGTCGGCCTTGATCTCCTTGAGCCAGGCCAACACCACCGGCGCGAACGCCTCGTTGATCTCGACGGTGTCGATGTCGTCGATGGACAGCCCGGTCTTGTCCAGCGCGTAGCGGGTCGCCGGGATGGGGCCGGTCAGCATGAACACCGGGTCGGCGGCGCGGGCGCTGATGTGGTGGATGCGTGCCCGCGGCGTCAGGTTGTGCTCCTTGACGGCCTTTTCGGACGCGAGCAGGACGGCACTGGCACCATCGGAGATCTGGCTGGCCATGGCCGCCGTCAACCGGCCCCCCTCGACCAGTGGCTTGAGCCCGGCCATCTTCTCCAGCGACGACTCGCGCGGCCCCTCGTCAACCCGGAACGGCCCGGATTCGGTTTCCACGGTGATGATTTCGTTGTCGAAGTGGCCGCCGCGAATGGCCGCGAACGCGCGCTCGTGGCTGGTCAGCGCGTAGCGCTCCATCTCTTCGCGGGACAGGTTCCACTTCTCCGCGATCAGCTCGGAGCCGCGGAACTGCGAGATCTCCTGGTCGCCGTAGCGGTGCAGCCACTGCTTGGATTCGTTTGTCGGTGAGGTGAATCCGAACTGCTCGCCGACCGTCATGGCCGACGAGATGGGGATCTGGCTCATGTTCTGCACGCCGCCGGCGACGATCAGATCGGCGGTGCCGGACAGGACCGCTTGCGCGCCAAAAGAAATGGCCTGCTGGCTGGAGCCGCACTGGCGGTCGACGGTGACGCCGGGAACCTCTTCGGGATAGCCGGCGGCCAGCCACGAGAGCCGGGCGATGTTGCCGGCCTGTGCGCCGATGGCATCGACGCAGCCGGCGATCACGTCGTCGACGGCGGCGGGATCGACGTCGACCCGGTCGAGCAGGCCGCGCCAGCCCAGGGCACCCAGGTCCACCGGGTGAATTCCGGCCAGCGACCCGCCGCGCTTGCCGACCGCGGTACGCACAGCGTCGATGACGTACGCCTCAGGCATTTCAGACTCCTTCTTCGATCTTCTTTGATTCCGCAGTGATCCCGCCGAGCACGATGGCGAGATATTGCTGGCCCACCTGCTCCGCGGTGAGCGGTCCGCCGGGTTGATACCAGCGCACCGACACCCAGGTGGTGTCACGGATGAAGCGGTAGATCAGGTCGACGTCGAGGTCGGGCCGGAAATACCCCTGTTCGACGCCCTGATTGAGCAACTCGAGCCACATCTTGCGCTGTTGCCGGTTCATGTCCTCGATGTAGGAGAACCGGGGCTGAGACAACAACCGCTGGGCTTCGTCCTGGTAGATGACGACCTGCGCGTGCCGGTGCTCGATCGCCTCGAACGACGCCATGAACAGCCCCTTGAGCCGCTCCAGGGGGTTGGCCTCGCTGTCGACGATTTCGCGATAGCGCGCGAACAGCCAGTCCAGGAAACTGCGCAACAGTTCGTCGACCATCTCCTCCTTGGAGGAGAAGTGGTGATACAGGCTGCCGGACAGAATGCCGGCGCTGTCGGCGATGTCCCGGACGGTGGTGGCGCGCAATCCACGCTCGGCGAACATCGTCGCGGCAAGCTCCAGTAGCTCGTCTCGCCGGCTGTTCGCCTGACCGGGCACTCGGTCCACCCGATCAGAGTATCAACCAAGCGCTTGCTTGGCCACCGACGCCTTGGTTTCCGATCCGCGGCCGCTCCGTCAGGAACGTCAGCGCAGCGAGACCACCGGCGGATTCTGCGACTCGTCGGCGTTGCCGGACACGAAGGTGTCGACGACGCTCGTCTTGGTGCCGCCCGACCGGGTCTGGGCCGTCAGCGGGAAGTTGACCGACCCGGAGAAGGACGCCTCGAGTCGGAAGGGATCGAACAGGTTGATCTTGAGGCCGCTGATGTCCGGTTTGCCCCAGGCGGCGGTCCCGTCCACCAGGTCGTAGTCGAAGGCGTGCTGCGGGCAGTCGGCCGGTCGCAGTTGGTTCGAGTTCGCGCAACTGGCCAGCGCCGCCGATATCGCGGAGCTGGTCGCGGCCAACCCCTTGTCGCTGAGTTTGAATTCCAGGTCGTTGAAGTACGCGCCCGATGTCGTCAGATTGTCAAGCAGGAAGGGCTTTTTCGTGTTGACGGCCAGATTCGGGTTGCTGCTGGAGACGTCCAGCCAACCGGGGAAGACGTAGACCGGCGCGGTGCCGACGGGCTTGCCGAAGAACGTCGCGGTTTTGACGGCGGCCTGCTCGATGCCCGCGTTCAGCGTGTCCACCTTGATCGCGGCGTGGTCGAGTTTCCAATCGCTGCCCGCCTTCTTGATCGACATGGTCACGTCCGAGGTGTTTTCGCCGAATTTCGCCGACACGTGCACCTGCCCGAAACCGAAAGCGTGCGCGGAATTGTCGTCGAGGATCTTGATGTCGGTGATCGGCCACCGCGCGATCTGCCGCTTGAGGATGTCGTCGGTCAGGAACTCCTTGGACGCCGGCTGATCGGTGCTGTACGACAGCGCGGCCTGCGCATCGCCGCGGGCCAGCGCCTCGAGGTAACCCTTGGCGGCATCACCGGCGCTGCCCGACCCGCCGCCACTGCTGACCGCGATCACGGTGATGACAACCGCGACAAGCACCGCGGCGGCCACGCTCAGCCCGATGATCCACGGCTTGCGATTGCGTTGCCCGGGACCGCCCTGCGGCCCGTTGAACTGGGCGACGGTGACCGGCGGTGGCGAGGGCCACCCCCCGTACGCGGGCTGCCCGAAAGGGGCTGGCTGACCCCCTTGACCCCACTGCTGCGGCCAACCCGCGTCGGATTGCCACGGGGCACCCGGTGGCTGGCCGGGTGTGCTTGCGGGAGGCGGGTTCTCACCCCACGGTCGGTGACCCGGTCCGTCGCTCACTGCACCCTCCCACCTGCGTCAACCGCGTTGGTCGACAATTGTAAACACGTCGCGGGCCGGCGCTAGTCAGCGATATCGCAGCTCATGGGTGCTGACTGGACACCGAGATGACCTCGCCGGTCAGGTAGCTGGAGTAGTCGCTGGCGAGGAACGCGATGGTGGCCGCCACCTCCCACGGTTCGGCGGCGCGCCCGAAGGCTTCGCCGGCCGACAGCCGGTCGAGCAGATCGGCCGACGACGTCTTCTCCAGAAACTTGTGTCGCGCGATGCTCGGCGACACCGCGTTGATCCGCACGTCGTACTCCGCGGCTTCGATTGCGCTGCAACGGGTCAGCGCCATCACGCCGGCCTTGGCGGCGGCATAGTGCGCCTGCGAATGCTGAGCCCGCCAGCCCAGGACGCTGGCGTTGTTGACGATCACCCCGCCGTGCGGCGCGTCACGGAAGTAGCGCAGCGCCGCGCGGGTGGCGCGGAACACCGACGTCAGGGTGACGTCCAGGACCCGATCCCACTCCTCGTCGGTCATGTCGACCACCGGCGTCTGCCCGCCCAGCCCGGCGTTGTTCACCAGGACGTCGACGCGTCCCATCCGCGCGGTCGCCGACGCGAACAGCGCATCGATCTGCGCGGTCGACGTCACGTCGCACAGCACGCTTTCGACCCTGCCCTGGCCGAGCGCGGTGAGTTGGTCGGCGGTCTCCCCCAACCGGCGTTCGTGGTGATCCGAGATCACCACGTCGGCACCCTCGGCCAGCGCCCGCCGCGCCGTCGACGCGCCGATGCCGGTGCCCGCGGCGGCGGTGACGACCACCACCTTGCCCTGCAGAAGTCCGTGTCCGGCAATCTCTTTCGGGGCTTCGGACAGGCTCATCCCTTCACCTCTCGGGGTAGGCCGAGCACCCGCTCGGCGATGATGTTGCGCTGGATCTCGTTGGACCCGCCGTAAATGGTGTCCGCGCGGGTGAACAGGAACAGCCGCTGCCATTCGTCGAACTCGCCGTCGGCCAGGGTCAGCCCCGGCTTGCCGATGACGTCCATGGCCAGCTCGCCGAGGTCGCGATGCCAGTTGGCCCACAACAACTTCGACACGTTGTCCTGTCCGGGCTGCTCGACATCCATGGTGGCCAGCGCGTAGCTGCGCATGGCCCGCAGCCCGGTCCACGCCCGGGTCAGCCGCTCGCGGATGAACGGGTCCTCGGCGGCGCCGGTCCGCTGCGCCAGCTCGGCGAGGTTGGAAAGCTCACGGGCGTAACGGATCTGCTGCCCGAGCGTCGAGACCCCACGCTCGAAGGTCAGCGTCCCCATGGCGACCCGCCAGCCGTCGCCGGGCTCGCCGACCACCAGAGAGGCCTCGGTGCGGGCGTCGTCGAAGAACACCTCGTTGAATTCCGCGGTGCCGGTGATCTGGACGATCGGGCGAACCTCCACGCCCGGCTGATCGAGCGGGACCAGCAGGTACGACAGCCCGGCGTGGCGCTTGGAGCCTTTCTCGGTGCGCGCGACCACGAAGCACCATTGCGACAGGTGGGCCAGCGACGTCCACACCTTCTGGCCGTTGATCACCCACTCGTCGCCGTCGAGTTCGGCGGTGGTCGCCACGTTGGCCAGGTCGCTGCCGGCACCGGGCTCGGAGTAGCCCTGGCACCACAGCTCGGTGACGTCGAGGATGCGCGGCAGGAAGCGCTGCTGCTGTTCGGGCGTGCCGAAGGCGATCAGCGTGGGGCCGAGCAGCTCCTCGCCGAAGTGGTTGACCTTGTCCGGGGCGTCGGCCTTGGCGTACTCCTCGTAGAACGCCACCCGGTGCGCGGTGGACAGGCCGCGGCCGCCGTGCTCGACCGGCCAGCCGAGGCACGTCAGTCCGGCCGCGGCGAGGTGCTGGTTCCATGCCCGGCGCTCCTCAAACGCCTCGTGCTCGCGTCCGGGCCCACCGAGGCCCTTGAGAGCTGCGAATTCGCCGACCAGATTGTCGGCGAGCCACTGCCGGACCTCCGCCCGGAACTCCTCGACGTCCTGCATGCCCTGTAGGCTAACCTACCAAGCACTTGCTTTGTAGCTCGGTGACGATGCGCGCCGCGGGGCGGCGTGAGGAGAAACCGGGCAATCAAAATCGCGTCAGCGCCGCTACAGGAGCATCCCATGACCAACGATCCGCGCACGGTGCCCGCCGCGCTGGATCGTTTCGCGAGCCGGCTGCCCGATCACGACGCGCTGATCACCGACGAACGATCCTTCACCGCCGCCGGCCTGCGCGACGAGGTGCACCGCGCGGCCGCCGCCCTCATCGATCTCGGCGTGCGGGCGGGCGACCGGGTGGCCGTCTGGTCGCCGAACACCTGGCACTGGGTGGTGGCCTGCCTGGCAATCCACCACGCCGGGGCCGCGATGGTGCCGCTGAACACCCGCTACACCGCCGCCGAGGCCAGCGACATCCTGGCCCGGACCGGCGCCCCGGTGCTGTTCGGCATGGGCCGCTTCCTCGGCCACGATCGCCTGGCCGACCTGCACCGCGCGGCGCTGCCCGCGCTGCGGCACATCGTGCGGATACCGGTCGATGCCGACGATCCTGTTCCGGCGACCTGGGACGAGTTCATCGCGCGCGGTACCGACCTCGACGCGGTCGCGGCTCGCGCGTCCGCCGTCGTCCCCGATGACGTCAGCGACATCCTGTTCACGTCCGGCACGACCGGACGCAGCAAAGGCGTGCTGTGCGCGCACCGGCAGTCGTTGTCGGCGTCGGCCTCCTGGGCGGCCAACGGCAAGATCACCAGCGACGACCGCTATCTGTGCATCAACCCGTTCTTTCACAACTTCGGGTACAAGGCCGGGATCCTGGCGTGCCTGCAGACCGGGGCAACGCTGATTCCGCACCTGACCTTCGATCCGCTGCGCGCACTGCAGGCCATCGAGCGACACCGCATCACCGTGCTGCCCGGGCCGCCCACCATCTACCAAACCCTGCTCGACCAC
>NZ_LZKV01000009.1:0-4500 GCF_001672995.1 Mycobacterium sp. 1482292.6
CGCCGCACCGCATCCGCATCAGCGCGAGCCACCACCTTGTCCACCTGCGCGGCCAGCCGGCCCTGGCTCAGTGACGGCCACCTGGCCACGGTGGCCGCCAACTCGGCGTCCACCGCCGCCAGCACCTGCGGGTCGGTGATCAAATCGGTGCGGAACACGATCGTCTGAAACATCAGGTAGCCGATGTCGCCGGCTCTGAAGGCCGCACCCACCTTCGGCAACCGCTCGCGCATCGCCCGCGCGTAGCGCAGCCGGCTGGCGGCCAACCCCTGGCTGATCCGCAGCTCGGCGGCCACCTCCGCACCCACCGCCGCCTCGGTGTCGATCGCCCACTCCTCGGTCTCGGCACACCGCGACAACCGATAGGCGAACAATTCACCGATCGCCACCAACAGCGCGGCCGCCGCCCGATTCTCCGCCCGCGCGGCGCCGCCGATCCGCTCCAGCAACCCCGTCGACACCGGCGTGGTCGACGGATAACGCCGCTCGAACCGCTCATCGAACCGCGCGGTGACATCTTCGAACATAGGTTCGATCATGCCATTGGCCACCGACACGCGTGAGCACCCCGGCGAAAAGAACGGCTAGGGCTCCGCGCGACGGCTGACGAACTCGCGTCGCACACCGGTGAGCGGATCGGTGAACTCGATCCGTTGCGCCAGCAGCCGCAGCGGCGTGCTGAAGTCGTCGGCCGCGACATCGACCACGTCGGGATACAGCGGATCCCCGTCGATCGGGATGCCCAGCGAGGCCATGTGCAGGCGCAGCTGGTGGGTGCGCCCGGTGCGCGGCGTCAGCCGGTACAGCCCGTCTGGCGATAGCAGCTCCACCCGCGTCTCGGCATTGGGCGCGCCCGGCTCGCAGACCGCCTGTAAGTGCCCGCGGCGCTTGATGATTCGGCTCGTCATCACGCGCGGCAGCTGCAGCTCCGGATCGACGGCGGCCCGGGCCAGATAGGTCTTGCTCACCAGGCCGCGGGAGAACAGCGTCTGGTAGGCGCCGCGCACCTCACGCCGCGCGGTGAACAGCAACACCCCGGCGGTCAGCCGGTCGAGCCGGTGCGCCGGGCTCAGCTCGGGCAGCCCGAGCTCGCGCCTGAGCCGAACCAGCGCGGTCTGCGCGACGTGGCGCCCGCGCGGCATGGTGGCCAGAAAGTGCGGCTTGTCGACGACCACGATGTCGTCGTCGCGATGCAGTACCGGGATGTCGAACGGGACGGGCACCTCGTCGGGCAGCTCGCGATACAGGTACACGCTCGCGCCGGCGGGAAGCACTGTGGCACAATCGATTACCGCGCCATCGGCGGCGACGACCTCGCCGGCCAGCACCTTGGCGCGGGCCCGCGCACCGAACCGGGCGGTCAGTTCGGCCAGTACCTGCCCGCCCCGCAGTCGCACCCGCGCGGGGCCCAAGCCATCGCGGACCGGAAGCGGCGCGGGCCTCAACTGAGCGGGACCGGCTCGAGGATCTCGGCGCGCGCCTCGGGGGCGCTGGCCCGCAATTCGTCGGCGGACACGTCGTCGGGCTGGGCCTGGGACAGGATCTCGGCCTCCACCCGGGCGGTGTAGTTCGCGACCTCACGCTCGATGTCCTCGGCCGACCAGCCCAGCACCGGCGCGACCACGTCGGCGACCTCGCGGGCGCAGTCGACGCCGCGGTGCGAGTATTCGATGGAGATGCGCATCCGGCGGGCCAGGATGTCCTCCAAATGCAATGCGCCCTCGGCGGTTACGGCATACAGCGCCTCCACCCGCAAGTAGCCCGGGGCCTCCTTGATCGGGTTGAGCAGGTCGGGCCTGTCGGCCGCCAGCGCCAGCACGTCGCCGATCAGCGAGCCGTAGCGGTCCAGCAGATGACGCACCCGGTAAGGATGCAGACCCTGCAACTCGGCGACGTGCTCGGCCTGGTTGATCAGCGCGAAATAGCCGTCGGCGCCGAGTAGGCTGACCTTCTCGGTGATCGACGGCGCCACCCGGGCCGGAATAAATTGGGCCGCAGCGTCAATCGCGTCGGCGGCCATCACCCGATAGGTGGTGTACTTGCCCCCGGCGATCGCGACCAGGCCCGGCGCGGGCACCGCCACGGCGTGCTCCCGGGACAGCTTGGAGGTCTCCTCGCTCTCCCCGGCCAGCAGCGGGCGCAGTCCCGCGTACACCCCGTCGATGTCGGCGTGGGTGAGCGGGATGGCCAGCACCGTGTTGACGGTCTCCAAGATGTAGTCGATGTCGGCCTTGGTGGCCGCGGGGTGGGCCAGGTCGAGGTTCCAGTCGGTGTCCGTGGTCCCGATGATCCAGTGGCTGCCCCACGGGATGACGAACATCACCGACTTCTCGGTGCGCAGGATGATCGCGACGTCGCTGACGATGCGGTCGCGCGGCACCACCACGTGCACGCCCTTGGACGCCCGGACCTGAAATCGCCCGCGCTGCTTGGACAATGCCTGGATCTCGTCGGTCCATACGCCGGTCGCGTTGACCACCACGTGCCCGCGGACCTCGGTGATCGCGCCGTCCTCGGAGTCGCGCACGCGCACGCCGGTCACCCGATCGCCCTCGCGCAGCATGGCGACCACCTGGGTGGAGGTGCGCACCACCACGCCGTAATGCGCGGCGGTGCGCGCGACGGTCATGGTGTGTCGGGCGTCGTCGACAACCGTGTCGTAGTAACGGATTCCACCGATCAGCGAGCTGCGCTTCAGCCCGGGGCTCAACCGCAGCGCGCCGGCACGGGTCAAATGCTTTTGCGCCGGAACGGATTTCGCGCCGCCGAGCCGGTCGTACAGAAAGATCCCGGCGGCGATGTAGGGGCGCTCCCACATGCGATTGGTCAGCGGGAACAGAAACGGCATCGGCTTGACCAGATGCGGCGCCAGCGTGGTCAGCGACAACTCGCGCTCGTAGAGCGCCTCGCGGACCAGCCCGAACTCCAGCTGTTCGAGGTAGCGCAGGCCGCCGTGGAACATCTTCGACGAGCGGCTCGAGGTGCCCGAGGCGAAGTCGCGCGCTTCCACCAGCGCCACCTTGAGCCCGCGGGTCGCGGCGTCCAGCGCGCAGCCCGACCCCACCACGCCGCCGCCGATCACCACCACGTCGAACTGCTCGGCGCCCAACCGCTGCCAGGCCTCCTGGCGCTGCCGCGGTCCCAGCACGGATACCGGGGAGCTGCGCTGGGTGGGATCAGTCACGACCAGGACTCCTCACTGGGGGAACTCCTCCTCGGTTACCGGTCAGTAGGACGTGCTGCACCAAGGCTAACCGCTAGTCCAGGTCGTCGTGCGCCATCAGCCGCCGCGCGGCCTCGGTGATCGAGCCGGACAACGAGGGGTAGACCGCCAGCGTCTGCGCCAGCTCGTTGACGGTGATGCGGTTGGTCACCGCGACGGCGATCGGCAGGATCAGCTCGGAGGCGATCGGTGCCACCACCACGCCGCCGATCACCACGCCGGTGGCCTGGCGGCAGAAGAGTTTGACGAAACCCTGTCGCAGCCCGGACATCTTGGCGCGAGCGTTGGTCCGCAACGGGAGCATGACGGTGCGGGCGGGCACCGAACCGTCGTCGATCATGGTCTGGGGCACCCCGACGGCGGCGATCTCGGGCCTGGTGAACACCGTCGCCGCCACGGTCCGCAGCCGGATCGGGCTGACGCCCTCGCCCAGCGCGTGATACATCGCGATCCGGCCCTGCATGGCGGCGACCGAGGCCAGCGGCAGCAGCCCGGTGCAGTCCCCGGCGGCGTAGATGCCGGTCACCGACGTCCGCGACACCCGGTCCACGGTCAGGTAGCCGCCGCGGCCCAGCTCGATGCCGACCCGGTCCAGGCCCAGGCCGGCGGTGTTGGGGACCGACCCGATGGTCATCAGCGCGTGGCTGCCCTCGACCGTGCGCCCGTCGGTCAGGGTGACCAGCACGCCGTCCTCGGTGCGGGTGACCGATTGCGCGCGCGCGTTTTTGACCAGCTCGACGCCCCGCTCGGAGAACGCCTCCTCCAGGACCAGCGCGGCGTCGGCGTCCTCGTAGGGCAGCACCCGGTCGCGGCTGGCGACCACGGTCACCGGCACGCCCAATTCGGTGTAGGCGTGCACGAATTCGGCGCCCGTGACCCCGGACCCGACCACGATCAGGTGCTCGGGCAGCGCCTTGAGGTCGTAGAGCTGACGCCAGGTCAGGATCCGCTCGCCATCCGGCTGCGCCGACGGCAGCACCCGCGGGCTGGCGCCGGTGGCGATCAGCACGACGTCGGCCTCGTACTCGCTGGTGACGCCGTCCGCGGCGGTCGCTTTGACGCGGTGGCAGGCCAAGCCTGGGGTAGGGTCGATCAGCTCGCCGCGGCCGGCCACCACGTGCACGCCCATCCCGAGCAGCTGATCGGTGATGTCGGCCGACTGCTCGGTGGCGAGTTGCTTGACCCGGGCATGGATCTGCGGCAGCGAGATCTTGGCGTCGTCGATGTCGATCTCGAATCCCAGCCGCGGCGCCCGGCGCAACTCGGTGCGCAGCCAG
>NZ_LZKV01000010.1:0-524 GCF_001672995.1 Mycobacterium sp. 1482292.6
CGCGGGCGGCGGCGACGTCGGCGACCCGGGTGGCGTCGGTCAGCACGAGCCGGGCGACCTCCGCCAGCGCCGCGGCACCCGCGGCCGACCGCAGGTAGCCGACGTCTTGCGCGCTGAACCGCAGCCCACCACTCAGGAGGGTTTGACCCCGGTCACCATCACGTTGTAGTACCAGCCCTTCGGCACCACACGGCGCCACACGTTGGCGTCCACCCAGCTCAGCGTCTTCCAGCCGTTGAAGGCGAACTTCGCCCAGCCCCAGCCCAGCCGCCCGGGCGGCACCGACGCCTCGAAGGTGCGCACCGGCCAGCCGAACATCGCGGCGGTGAACTCCTCGCTGACGGTCCGCACCTGGGCGGCCCCGGCGTTGGCGGCCATCCGCTCCAGGTCGCCCGGCTCGTGCTGACCGACGCCACCCGGGTCGCCGACGTCGCCGCCGCCCGCGCCCGATTCGGCGACCGCGCCGCGATCCTGGTGGAGACGGTCCTGTTGCGCCGCCGCGCGGTGGACAAACTCGGCGGCCT
>NZ_LZKV01000011.1:0-132265 GCF_001672995.1 Mycobacterium sp. 1482292.6
CACCATGCCCTAGCCATCATCGATTGCCTTCTGAGCAAGGCCTGTGAGTCGCCGCAGGTGACCCACACTGGCGCGATACCCGATCGCATCGGCATCCGGCAATTGCGAATCGATCTCGGCAACTACATCGACCGCGTCGCGGCCGGCGAAACCATCGACGTGACCCGCCGCGGACGGGTCGTGGCGCGCCTGCAGCAGCCCACGAACTGACGGCGGCCACCCGAGCCAGCTCTTCACAGCAATAGCCAGCCAAACTTCGCGCCGCAAACACCCCGTGTGAACGGTGAGGGAACGGATCCCCACGACCTGCGCTCGACAGGCCGGAAAAGCCAGCACGACTAGGGCATCGACAGCTTGGTCAGACCGGTTAGCTCGTCGCCTCGCGTAAGCGTTTCAAGCTAACGCGCCGGGGCGGCGTCGTCGCGCGTTCGCCCGGTTTCCGCCCCTTCGAGGTATTGTCGGTTGCATCGCGTCTTTTGTCGGCCCGTGTGCGCTTCGGCTTATTAGCGGGTGTGGGGGGCGGTGTTGGGCGGAAACTGTATAAGAGCTTATCGATGACAGTCAGGGCTTCGTGCCGAGCTGTGACGGGATCGTCGGATTCTGCGATCGTAAAACACATTTCAGCCAATGCGCCGCGCATGGTGGCCACCACCATGGTCGATGTGTAATTGCTAGCTCCGGCCGGAGCCAGCGTAGCGGCGAATTCGCGAGTCAAGTTGCCGTAGTAGTCCGCGTCGAGCTCTCGCCAGCGTTCCCAGCCGATCGCGGCGGGGCCTTCTTTGAGCACTACCATTTGGTACGCGGGTTGGGTGCAAGCGTCTAGAAATGCTGTGATGCCGGCTCGAATGCGTTGCCAGGGCTCGTCTTTTCGTTTGATCGCATCTACTGTTAGCAGATAGACCTCGTGTTGGAGGCCTTCGAAGACGGCCATAAACAATCCCAGCTTGCTTCCGAAGTGATGCTGCAGAGCTCCACGAGTGACGCCTGCATGTTCACAGATCTGCAGACCGGTAACATCGGAATACTGGAATTGAGAGAATATTTCGCGTCCGGCTGTCAAAATGTCGGATCTGGTGGCCTCGGCGTTGCGGTCGCGCCGGTTCGTCACGGGCATCCCCTCCTCGCACCTGGGTGCATACGTGGTGAATCTTAGATTCAGTGTATGACTTCAGTCGCTTCTGCCGTCAGTCGCGGATGAATTCTTTGTGGCGCATGAGGAAGTCGCGAGAAAGCCATCGTGGGGGATGTCAGGCGCCATGTAGTGGGTTGGGTGGCGACTGGTGTAGAGATTGGTGATGTGGGCTCGTCCATGAGATCGTCGAGCAGGTGTTCGTCCGGCGTGATGGCGGTGAGAACCAACGCCGCCGTAGCGGCGCAAGCTCGTCCGACGGTGACCACGGCAAATCCACAGGAACGCAGGGAGATGCGAGTTCGGTTGTGAGCTGCTTGAGGTTTGGCTTGGTGAGTAAATGCACAGCCGGCCGCAGTGCCGCCTAACCCTCACCTTCGCCCCCGCTCCGCGCAAGATCACCGCGACCGCAACCCACGACCCAACGAGAGCAATGAGCGGGCCACATCATGACTCGCCAAGGGCTCCGGGGACCGCCGTTCCACAACCAGCATCAAGCCCACACCACGTTCGTCACAACCCTTGCGAGGCTTCGATCGCCGCTCAGCGAACAGTAGAATTTCTTGACTTCCTCGAAGATGGATCCGTTATGCCAGGGAAGGTTTAAGGGTGGATAGTTGCCCAGCGCTGGTCAGGTTAGCGGAGATCGAAGGTGAGCGCGGCTTGTCGCCCAAGGCATTTGTGCGTGCTCTGGCACTCAACGGAGCAGGGGTGCGCCAGGGCCTCAAGGGCACATTCGATCTTATGAAAGGGGCGACGAATATCTTTCTCGGCGGGGGCTTCAGGCCGCTGTACAGCGACGGCACCAGCGGTCAGGTGAGGCATTTCTGCGGGGTGCTCGGGGCCTGTGGCCGCATCGGACCTAGTCTTACGCGGCTTCTTTCCATTGTGGTTCGACACGACAGTCCTCGTTCGGCTGATGTCATCTAACGGACGCTGCTATAGCGCGTTATAGATCGCTGATAAACGGCTCAGTGCCAGTTCAGGAGGCTTCCGATTGGATCCGCGTGCATGTTTGCGTCGATACGACTGGGACCGACAGCTTTTAACCACCCGTACACGAACAACTCTCGGATCGCAGAAGTCAGCGCCCACCACCTTCTACGGTGTGGTCATCCATCGCCCGCATAGTATCGGCGGAGCTCAACTCGTAGCGATGACGCCAAGGCTGTGGTCACTGCGCGTGCATCGGAATAGACGGATGACGAGCGGTCCGCTTGTCAGTCGCAGTAAGGCACGTGAACGGATCGGCGTGGGTTTCGACAACCGCCGTCGGAGGACCTTCTCGCGGGCCGTTTTCGGCACGGCGGCCGGCACGCGACGCCCTGCAGAGACACCGCTGCGGGCCACCGCCTCTCGATCCGCCCGTTTGTGGGCACCGCTCCGCGTAAACGCACTTGGCCGCCCAGTCGCCGCCGTACAGACCTCCCTGCCGCACTTACTACGAACCCAACGCGCATCAATGGCGGTCAACTGGACTCCGGCACGACATAGTTGCCAGACGGCGCCCTCTGAATCAGAAAGAGATGGGAGCAGTACCATGCGCGTCAGATCACCCTTGGGCATCATATGGAGCCATGAAAGAACGCTGAACCATGTCGTTCTATGTGCCGCTGTGGCTTTCGTTGCAGCCGGGCCCAGTGCCCGTGCCGAGCCAGACCCTAAAGTGTCTTGGCGATACCTTGGAAATATCGGCGATGTGAAAAGCATGGCGACGCAATACCATGATAGCGGTGCATACGAAGCGGACCTTGCAGCCGCCGCGACGCCGGCGATAGATTGGATAACCGCAGAAGCGCCCAAGGTGGCCAAACCTGCCGTCGTATTCGACATCGATGAGACCGCATTGTCCAACTGGGTTGCGATTAAGGCCGACGACTTCGGCATTGTCCTCAACGGGCCGTGCGACTTCCCTCCCGCCGGTCCGTGTGGGCTCAACGCATGGTTCGATCGTGGAGAGGACCCCGCAATCGCATCTTCTCTTGAAATTTTCAACACTGCAAAGGCGTACGGCGCGGACATTTTCCTTATCACTGGCCGCTCGGAACCACAGCGTGGCGGCACAGAACGTAACCTCGCGACGGTTGGCTACATCGGCTACAAACAGTTGATCATGGAACCGGCTGGGGAGCACTTTGTGTCCGCTACAGATTTCAAGGCCCCGCAGCGGCGGGCAATAGAGCAGCAGGGCTATTTGATCATCGCCAATATCGGCGACCAGCCATCAGACCTAAACGGTGGCTTCTCTGAACGGACATTTCAGCTTCCCAACCCCTTTTACCGGCTGCCGTGAGTGACTGGGTCACTCCAAACTGTTGGCGGGTTCTCATCACGTTTGAGCTCGATGCTCGATCGCAAAGTATCGGTTTGGCCTGATCCCGTTTGCTTGATGCATTGCTTATGAGAGTTTTGCAGCCCACGACGTGGGCAGGAAGGCTCATCAAGATCATGGCGACGAGGAAGCGGCCCAGCCCTGAGCAGATTGTGCGCAAGCTGTTGGCGGCCGATTGGCTGCTGGCCGAGGGTAAGGACACTGCGGCGGTGTGCTGCGAACTGGGTGTCTCCGAGGGCACCTACCATCGGTGGCGAAACTAGTTTGCGGGTTGAACGACGAGGACGCCTGAACGCCTCAAAGCCCTCGAACGCGAGAACACCACCTTCAAAAGCCCGGTCGCAGACGTGGTGTTGGAGAAGAGCGCGCTGTGGGAGATCGCGAAGGGAACCTTCTTTCCGGCTGACAGCGTCGAACAGCTGATCCTCGCGCACCTGGACGTGGCGCCCCAGACTCAGCCAGCTGCGTCCCGGGCTCCCACCGATTCTAGATTTAGTAGTCGCCAAAGGAATGGCCAAAGATCCCCGCGGACCGTTGTGATAGCGCCGGTGCCCTCGTTGATCAAGCAGATCTCTTGCGTCTTCGCGCAATTGGATTATCGGATTCTGATCCCGTCCGGCTTGGCTATGTCGATTGGCTTCCTGCGAACTTGTTCGAGCGGACCGCGGCGGTAGCGAATGTCCACATCGACACCTGGGTGCTGCCGTCACATACCCAAGTCGCCCGGGTCGCCGAAGGCGGCATTGACCTGGCGATCTGTTGGGTTCAGCCTCCCGAACTCGACGAGTACGGCCTCGAGGCCCGTGTCATCGGCGCGCAACAGCTCCGGGCGACCGCTGTCAGCGGGGATGGCTGCGCGGTGGCAGCAGCGGACACTGTGGTCATGCTCGACAGCGACTCCACCAGCTGGTCTTCCTGGAATCGCTACGGCGAGTTGTTCTCTACCCACACGGGCGCCCAAACGGTACACATCAGCGATGGCGGAATTGCCGGCGCCATGTTTTTCGAGCACGTCCGCCGCTTGGGTCGGCCGGTGCTCAACTCCCCGAAAGCCCAGAACGCCACGGTGCCTGCAAACCTAATGCGGCGCACCATAACTCCGCCTGCACCATACTGGACGTGGTCACTGGTATCAAGATGTTCGGTATCACCCGGACCACAGCTACCTGTAGTCGGCATTCTCGCCGCTGTGTCGTGGCGTGGGAGTTGAAGCCTCTCACCAAAGAGGAGGCGTGTCGTGGCGGTGGCGTCTCGGTGAGGACACGATTGAGGAATCGCTGGGTCAACGGATAAGGCTATGTGCCCTTGGCTCAGCTCGGTCGCGGGCCCGGGGCTTCGCGGTTCAGGCAGGGAGGGTTCGGCGGTGGTCTTGTCAGTTGTTCCTGCCGGGCTAGCGGCTTTCGCTGCTGCCAACAGCGCTGCGGCGGACATGATCTCGGCGGCAGGCTCGGCCGATTCAGTGGCACGGCTGGGTGCCCTGAGCCATTCGGAGAGCGTTGGCCCAACGGTGCCAAAGGACAGTCCTCCCGACGATGACACCGACGTCGATAACGCCATCGAATCAGTGTTGCAAGACCCGCGGGTCTTGACCGCCTTTGGGCCGCGGGTTGGGATTTTTCGTAGGTCAACGTCAATGACCTCGGCGAATTCGCGGCGCAGAACAGGAGCGGGCGCAGAACAGGATAAGTCTCGATGCCGTGCTGATCGGGCGGAAAACCTCAACCAGCAGACAATGTGGGTCAGTTATCGGAGAGGGCTCCCTTCCGCTATCCAATCAACCCCCACCAGGGGCAAACCCGAACCCTCGACCGCCCTATCCGGTGAAAAAGGCAATGATCGAAACGTGTGATGCGCCTCAGTCAGGCGGTGTGTTAGGTGCCCGCACCTTCCCCGGGGATGAACATCTGGGAATCAGGCATTCGACGAACACCGGCATTGGCGCGCATTGGGAAGGTCGGGCCTTGCTCACAGTAGTTCACGACCCCTACGGACACGACCATCGTTGGTCACGTGACGGATGGTTCGTTCACGAGGCTCGGCTGTTGCGACTTTTGGAGCCACGTAAACACTTTAACGTTCGCATCCGTCTCCGCGGGTCGCGGATCCCCCGCGATAGCGTCGCGTGGATTGGTGGGCTTCGGATCTGGCGCACTGCGTCAGTAGATGAGCCGTTTAATGAGGAATCCGGTTGTGTCACACCCTATTAGGGGACAGTGCACTGTTATCGCCTGGTGCACAACAGATTTCGGCCGCCATAGCTATATGGTTAGGTGTGGAGGTTTTTGCCGTGGCCGTGTGTTTTCTGCAGGTTGATCACGAGGTGAGGGTGTGACGGAGCAGGGATCGGAAGCGTCGGAAGCCCGGGTGGATCCCATTGCGTCTGAGCCGACATCCTTAGCCACCGAGGGTATTTCCGGTACTTCTGAGGCTTCGGCGCAGGATGCGCAGCAGCTGGTGGAGGAGATTGCGCTGATTCTAGCCGGGGACGCACCGCCTGATTTCGATGCGCTCCGAGCGGTGTTCAGCGTGGCCGGGGACGAAGAGATCGTTGATGTGGTCGCTGACACCCCTGGTGGTGCGGTTGGAGTGCCCGTCGAGGTCGGGGCGATGCAGCGGGCGCGGGCTCATCGCGAGTTGACAGCGGGTGAACAGGGCCCGTGGCTGAGGTTGCTACTCCATGTCGACCGCGGCGGGATGGTGCAGGCGGGATTCGACTACGGGGACACGATGATTCCGTGGGAGCATCTTCTGTCCGGCGAAGCGTATCTGGTTGATTTGGAGCGTTATCCGCGTGCCGATGTTGCGTTGTGGCTGATGGCACACATTGCCTACGAGGGTCAGCAGGTGCGCACTGCGGCACAGGCAGCGGAGGCTCAGGCCGGTAACGGGGTGGGTGGGCGTGCGGCGCCGCGACTAGCCGACGATGAGATTCCGCCGCTGCCGGAGCTGTGGTCGCGAATGGCGGCGCTGGCGGCGGTGTGCGGCGGATCCGATGCGCCGCTCGGACCACGCATTAACCCGACCTATTGTGTCTATCGCGGTGGTCGTGGCGGGTGCACGCTGGCCCGCCTGCCCGACGGTCGTGCGGTATTGTCCGGCGGCGCTGATGATTCGGTGCTGTTGACGGCGGCGTATTGGGGTGTGATCGATTTTCCTGAGCTATACCGCGGCGCGCCACGCTGGGTGCACAATTGGTACCTCGATGAGCGGGTCGCCGATGGCCTGCTGTCGTTTTGTTACTGGTGGGACGGGGACCATTGGTACAGGGCCGATATCCGCGAGACGCCAGAGCAATGGGAGCCGGTCGACGAAATCGTTGATGCGATGCCCGACCTGGACACCGCCGACCATGCGGCCCGCCTGGTTGCCGACATGGTGTCGATCGCGGGGACGACGGCCACCGACGAGACACTGACGGCGGCTCGGGAATTCATCGCTGCCGCCGAGGCGCTCGTGGCCACACCGCGATGTCTCAACAGGTTGTTCCCAGATGGCGTTCCCGCTGGATTCGACTTCGCCGAAGCGCTCGCCCAGCTCGACGCGGCCGGTGTGCTGCTTCCCGCCCATGCACGCATCGGGGCCGAGGTCGCCAAGCAACTGGTCGCCGATTACTGCCGCGTAAACCGAGTCGAGACCGCCGATGACTCGCTCGATCGGCTGGAGGCGACCCGCATGGACGCTGGCTGGCACGTGTACTTTCCGGCCGCCGAAGGCGAGATCGCGATCGAGCGACCGGCGTTCTTGGTCGCCGACGACGGCGTCGTGCAGACCGCAACGTCAGGGCCGACAGCCGAGGCAGCCTTCGCGTTTACCACCCGCTTTGCCGCCAGGACGCGGGCCAAGGCGATTTCAGCGCCAGGCTAGCGGGGCCGCGAGAACTTTTCTGACACAGCGCCGGCCAGTTCGAGGTAAGCGCGCATGGTCTGGGGCTTGAGCAATCCGAAATCGAAATCGGAGCCCGCGGCCAAATGCCGTTCGAATGGAATGACGTGCGTCGACCTGCACCGGGCCGCGAAGTGTTCAACTACCTTGTCTAGCTTGACCGCCGCGGAACCCGGTTTCGGTGCGGTCAATACCACATGGGCTTCGCGCACCAACGCGGCGTGACCGTGCTGAGCAAGCCAGTCCAACGTCGCCGAGGCGCTGCGTGCCCCGTCGATAGCCGGCGACGTGACTAGAACGATCGCATTGGCCAAGTCGAGGATTCCGGTCATCGCCGAGTGCATGATTCCGGTGCCGCAGTCGGTGAGAATGATGTTGTAGTAGTGCCGAAGAATGTCCATCGTGCAGCGGTAGTCGGTCTCGCCGAACACCTCCGCCACTTCAGGGTCCTGCTCGCTGGCGAGCACCTCCAGTCGGCTGGAAGCCATTCGGGTGTGATTGCGAACGTCGGCGTACCGCGTGATGTTGGGATCCCGCAAAAGATCCCGCACGGTCGACGTGTTCGATGTGTCGGCGACGCGTTCCGCCAGAGTGCCCCGGTCCGGATTTGCGTCGACAGCAATGACCCGGTCGGTACGCACTGTCGCCAACGCCGAGCCCAGACCCAGAGTTGTTGTCGTCTTTCCGACTCCACCCTTGAGGGATATCACCGCGATGCGGAAATCACCGGCGATCGGCTGTCGGATCTGCTCGAGCAGCGCCTGCCGTTCACGGTCTTTGCGGGACAGACCTGGATTGATGCGACCGCCGGTGACCTTGTACACCACCGCTCGCCACCCCGACTCCGGCGCGTGCCGGACCTTGTTGACGATCTCGGCTTCGTCCAGCGGCGGTGGGACCTGAAACGATTGCTGCGCAACGTGCTCGGTAAGTCGCTGCTGTATTGGACCACTCGGCACCGTTGAACTCGGTGGGGCGTCGTCGTGCCCTTGTCGGTTCGGCGCCGCCTGCTCGGGCGGAAGCAACCACGGCAGTGGGGCTTGCCAGCCGGGCGGCAGCGGCGGTAACCCAGGCGGCCACTCCGGGGGGGTTTGCCAATCGCGCTGCGGCAGGGGTAGCCCGGGCGGCCACCCAGGCGGCGGTGGTGGCACGGGGCCAAGGGGTGTCCGCACCGGGGCTGCCGGCGGCTCGTCACGGTTAACGGCCGGTGAGCGGGCTTCCGATGCGTCGAACTCCGTGCCCACCGGAGAGGTAAAAGACTGCCACGGAGGTAACGCCATTTGTCTGGTGGAGCTTGGCCTGTTCGAATCGTCGTCGACGACGACGTCCTCCGTGGCGTCCTCCAAGGTCATCGACTCGAATTCGTTATCATCCCAAGGTTCCTCGTTTCCATCCGACGACATGTCGTCGACCGATTCCGGTTGCTGTGCCTGCTTTTGCAGCCGCTGGGCTGCCACTTGGGCCATCAGGCGGGCGGCGCGGCCTTCGATTTCATCGATGTCGCCAGACCCGGTCGGCGCAGTCTCGTCGACGGCCGCCGCGAAACCCCATGTTTCGTCCTGAGACTCGTCGCGCACGGGGGCGTGCGCGTCAGGCCGGTCGATGTCCTCAGCATCACCGTGTGACGTAAGCGTTTGTGCCCAAGACCCTTCGGAGGAAGGTAGGTGAGGACCTGCCGAGGCCTGATCCGCATTGAATCGATTGTTCATCACACCTCTAATTCTGTCGCCGCTTCGATTCACTTTCGGTTGCCGGTCGCGCCACCGATCACCACTATGGCGATCACCGCCAGCGCCGCGCAGGCTGCGACGACGCCCAGCACAAGGTCGCGGCCTCGGCTAACGACCGCCTCCCGCGGGGTCGGAGCGGTAATGGCACGGCCGGCAAAGGGAGCCGGTGCCTCGGTGGCTGGTGGCACGACGCGTGATAACGCGGCGATCGGGTCGACAACTCCATAGCCGGTCGCCGCGTTTGGCCCGGCCGCCGGTGTCTGCGCCGTGCGTTTGATCCGCTCCATGACCTCTGCGGCCGACATTTCGGGAAAACGCGATCGCATGAGGGCGACGACGCCGGATACAAAGGGGGCAGCGAAGCTTGTGCCGTTAACCGGCACCATGCCGCGCTGCGCGTCCTGCCAGGCGTTCATCAGCCCAGGCGCATTGGGGCTCAGCGAGGTCAGCTGCTCGCCCGGTGCAGCCACATCCACCCATGGTCCGTGCAGTGAGAAATCGCTAGGTCTCCCGTCCGGCGCCACCGCGCCGACGGTCAGGACATAGTCCTGAAACCACGGCGGGCTCGCGATCGTGCGCACTGAATTCCACGCGTCGGTCAGCGGAAGATTGGGGTCACGCACCTCGTTTTGCGCACTGCAAAGACCCTGTGAGTCAACGTTGCCGGCGGCGGCCACGACGACCACGTTCCGCTCGAACGCGTAGCGAACCGCTTGTCCAAGTGCGGCGTCGTTCATGCCGGCGCCCACCGGCGCGCATGCTGTCTCCGACAGGTTGATCACCGTCGCACGCAGATCCACGGCGCGGACGATGGCCAGCGCCAGGGTCTGCGTGCTTCCATAGCCCGGCGCCACCGCATTCGGATCGTTTTGTGCAGAACCGGCTCCGTGCGCCGAATACACATTGCTGTTCTGGCGGATCGACACTATGGTGGCGTCCGGCGCTACGCCGGCGAAGGCGTCGTCGGGATCCGGAGCGGCGGCAATTAGACCCGCGACCACGGTGCCGTGGGCGTCGCAATCCTCCAGGCCGTCCGACGCCGAAACATAGTCTCCGCCGCCTTCTAATGAACGCAGCCGGGGATGGCGTGACACACCCGTGTCGATCACTGCGACCCTCTGCCCGGCGCCGCGCGAAAACCTCCATGCTGCGCTGTAGTCGAGCATGGTGTCGGCATATGGACGCTGCCGGAACGCGCTGCCAGGAAACGTTGCACCGACGCCACAGGCGGCTTTCTGTTCGGTCGGGTCCGGCGGAGCGACGGGCCCGCCGGGTGGTGGCCCTGGCGGTACCAGCGGAGGTTCGACGGCGAGCGCTGGTACCGGTGCCGTGGCCGATCCCGCGATGAACAGGATGACGGTCAAGACCGCCACCGCGCGAATCATGCCGAGCCCCAGCGCTCGTAACCGTCAACCACCCATAAGGCCAGGGGGATCAGCGCGGCGACGACCAGGTAGTGCAGGTAAGCAAGCAACGCCTGGAGCCGTTGGGGCGCTCGCCCGGGCCGGGCCGTGGCACCGATCACCGCAAACACCACAGCCATTACTAGCAGTGCACCGAACGTGACGATGGATATCGGGCGGCTACCGTTCTGTGCCAGAAGACAACTCAATACCGTCAGGGCTACGGCTGGTGCCGCTAACGCCGCGCGCTCCACGACGGTGATGGGCCGCTGCGAGTGGAGTGCCAACGTCGCGGCGCAGGCCAACGCGAAAATCGCGCCAGACCACCGGACCGGCCGCACAGATATCAGGACGACAACCGCACCGAGCCCAGCGCTTAGCGCCAATCCTGCGTAGAGCGCCGACCGGGTGAACGTCTCTGAGCGCACGCGAGCCCACACATCGTGGCCACGTGACGGATTCCCGGACGTGACGTCGCTGCGGCCGTGACGGCGCCGCAGCGCCGCGACCCGAGGGAAACGGCGGGTCGCGCTGGGCACCGCGAGGCAAGCCAGCGTGGCGACGAGTGCCAGGCCGACACCAGCCACGCTGGTGCCAAGCCCTGCGGCGTACAGCGCCAGCGCGATTCCACCTAGGGCGCAGATCACTTGAAAGACAAGGTAACCCCAATGGCCAGTGCCTACAGCGAGATGCAGAACGGCACAAAGTGCCGTCATTGCCGCACAGCCGGCCGCCAACCCGTAGCCGCCTAACCCGTGAACCGCTACCCAGGTGACCGCACCGGCGATCGGCAACGCCGCCCACCCAAGCGCCGCTGCGATATCGCGCTGCGCGTAGCGGCGGTAGGCCAAAGCGGCCGCTCCTACCAGCGCCAGGGCCACGGTCACCGACCACGCCACCAACGGAGTGCGCTTGGCCGCGAACGTATTTGACAGCAGCAGGTAAACCCAACCACCGGAAGTGAGATACACGCCGGCGAACGCCATCCAACGCGCCGCAGTGCCGTCCCATCCGGGATGGGCGGCCTTGTTCAGACGCGCGGCCGCGTCAACCACGTCGTCGTAGAGCGTCGGCGGGGTCAACGCACGCTTGGCGGTCAGCCGCAGTAGTTCGCCCTCGGCTACGCCGGCTTCGCGCAACGTGCTGTCTGGCGGCAGCGGCGTCTCTCCGTCGTGCCGGTTGAGCACCCAGATGTCATTCTTTGCCTCCGTGATGGACGGGTCCTCGGACGCGTCGACCTCGCGCGGCGCCGTCAACTTCACCAAGTGCGGAAGCAGGACGACGATTGGCACATCGAGCGGCAGTGATACATCCACCTGAGTTCGGCTGCTCAAGAACGACAACCGCACCCGTTGAGGCGCGGGAGACATGACGCCAACGTCCGTCGCCAAGGCACCTGTCATAGGTCGGGCATCCAGGAAAGTTGGATTACGTCACTTTTCGTCGTCCGGGAGATGAACATCCCGCGTCCCGGCGGCATCGGCTGCGCTTTGTAGCCGAACAACGCGCCCTCGTCCTTGGTGCCGCTCATTACCAGGCCGTTGCACGAAAGATCCTTGAGTCGGCCGAGGATCGGATCCATCATGGCTCGCGCGGCGCCGCCGATCCGTCGAGTGACGACGACGCGCAGACCGATATCCCGTGCCTGCGGGAGGTATTCGATTAGTGCCCCTAGGGGGTGATTGAGCGATCCGCCGGGAATCAGGTCGTAATCGTCGATCAACACATAGAGATCCGGGCCTTGCCACCACGAGCGTTCTTTGAGCTGCTGTTGGGTGATGTCGCTGGGCGGCAGTCGGTCCTTCAACGATGCCGCCAACGAGGTCATCAGCTCCGCGCACGATTGTGCAGCCGTCGCGTATCCGCCGAGATAATCGTTGTCGACCACGCCGAGCAAGGTGCGCCTGAAGTCGACCAGTACGATCCTGCACTCTTGCGGTGAACTGTTCTCCATCAGGCCCTGGGCGATGTTGCGCAATAATCCGGTCTTACCGCATTCGGTGTCCCCAAGCGCGACCAAGTGCGGTTGCACGTCGAAATTCAGTACAACAGGGGCTAATTCGGCTTCACTGATGCCGATGGCCACCTTTGCCTTCCCGAGGGCGTCTGCCCGGCGGGCGAAGTCGACGACAGCGGTTCGGTCCACATTATGCGGAAGCATGCGCACCGGCGGAGCCTGCCGGTCGCCGTACAGCTGGCGCACCGCCTCGCAGGCAGCGGCGGCCCCGGTGGGTAGGTCTTCGACGTCGGAGCTTGAGTCCAGTCGCGGCAACCCGATCAAGATGTGTAATCGCTCCGCGTTCATCCCGCGGCCGGGTCGGCCAACCGGAACTAGTTCGGCCCATTTACGGCCGATGTCGCTGTCGATCGGGTCACCCATGCGCAGCTCGACACGGCTGCCAAGCATGTCTTTGACGGCGGGCCGGATTTCCATCCAGCGGCTGGCCGCGACGATCAAGTGAATACCGTAGGACAGGCCCTGGATCGCGATGGCCTGCAATGCCGGCTCGAGCGCTTCGAAGTCACTCCTGATTGTCGCCCACCCGTCGACCACCAGTACTACGTCGCCGAACTTGTCCTGGCTCAAGGGATCTGTGGCGGCGATGTCGGGATGCGCCGCCGCCAACTGGGCCTTGCGTTGGCGGAAATCTCGCATCGATTCGATCCGGAGGTCTCTGAACCGCAACTCCCGCTCGCGCAGCAGCCCGCTGATTTCGGCAATGGTGCGCCGAATGCGGTCGGCGTCCATGCGCCCGGCCACGCTGCCCACGTGCGGAAGGCCCGCCAGGCTGGCCAGGGTGCCGCCGCCGAAATCAAGGCAGTAAAACTGCAGTTGTTCGGGAGTGTGCGTGGCGGCCGCGGCCATGATCAAGGTGCGGATCGCTGTCGACTTGCCCGACTGCGGGCCGCCGACCACTGCGACATTGCCGAGAGCACCTGAGAGATCAACCGCCAGTCTGTCGCGACGTTGGTCATAAGGGCGGTCGACTACCCCTATCGGTAGCCACAACTGCCCGTTGATGTTGCGAGGATCATTCCACGGCGAATAGAGCAAGAGGTCGTTGACCGCGGGACTAGCCTCCAGCGGCGGCAGCCACACTTCGTGTGCCGGGCGCCCGTGGCCTCGCAGGCGACTTACCACGACGTCGAGCAGGGTGATTTTCGTCGGCCCGGAAGACGTTTCGGTCTCGGCCACGTCAGCGGCCTCCTCGATCGGTGCAGGTGCCGCGGGGTCCGTCTCGACAGGGGTGGCGGTGAACAGTTTCGGCGCCTGGGCACCGAGCAGTGATACCCGCCCGCTTCGTGACGAGATGCGGGGACTGACGTAGTCACCAGATACGTAGGAAGAATTAAACCGAATCGGCTCATCCGCGTCGCACTTCAAGAAGGCCGAGCCCGGCACGCTGGGCAGGTGGTAGGCGTCGGGAACGCCGAGCACACTGCGTGATTCACCTGCCGAGAAGGTCTTGAGTCCGATCCGGTACGAGAGGTGGGAGTCCAGCCCGCGCATCCGGCTCTCTTCGAGCCGCTGCGACGCGAGCAGCAGGTGTATGTGCAGCGATCGGCCGAGTCTGCCAATCATTACGAATAGTTCCGCGAAATCTGGCTTTTGGGACAGCAACTCGGAGAACTCGTCGACCACGATGAACAACGCTGGCAACGGGTCCAATTCAGCGCCGTTGGTCCGGGCGCGTTCGTACTCGGTCACGTTGGGAAAGTTACCCGCCGAGCGCAGCAACTCCTGGCGGCGGTTCATCTCGCCGGCCAGTGCGTCGCGCATCCGATCGACGAGCGTGAGTTCCTCGTCGAGGTTGGTGATGATTGCGGCGATGTGTGGGACGCCCTCCAGCCCGAGAAACGTTGCCCCACCTTTGAAGTCCACCAGAACCAGATTCAACACTTCCGGTGAGTGCGACGTGATCATCGCCAACACCAGCGTGCGCAGGAATTCAGACTTACCTGAGCCGGTCGCGCCAATGCACAATCCATGAGGGCCCATGCCGCCCTCGGCGGACTCTTTGATGTCCAGTTCGAGCGGTTGGCCCGACGGGGTATAACCGACGGGAACCCTTAAGCGTCGCCGTGGAGTTAGTTGTCGCCACACGTCCTCGGGGATGAGTTCGGCGGCGTCGGGAATTTTCAGCAGGGCCATCAAACCGGGATCGCTGGCGCGGGACTCCGAGTCGAGGTTGACGAGATGGGCAGCACCGCCGAGCTGGTACCCGCCGAAGACGCGGGCGGCGGCCTCGGCTTCGGCCAGTGTCAGGCGGTCTGGAGTGGCAAAGCGTTCGGTGCCGGCCGCGGTGCGTGCGGCCACGTCGTCGTTTTCCACCACCAATTGCAGGGTGCGCGCCGACGGACGGTCTCCGCGAGGGCCATTAAGGTCGAGCACCGTGACGCTCTCCAGCCCGGCGTCGGTGATCAATCGTTCATCACCGGTGACGTAGCCGTCGTCGATGACCACGACTAACTGCTTGGCACCCTGCTTCGGTTGAGCGTTACGGTTGAACCGTCCCCGCTCGGCGAGCTCGAATGCCAGCGAATTTTCCAATAGTTCCAACGACGGGTACAGCATCCGCATGGTGCCGCACCCGTCACGCGCCGACGGGTGTTGCGCCTGGGGCAGCCACTTCACCCAGCTCCAGCTCGGACTGTCCGGGCTGGCCGTCACCACTGCGACCTGCAGATGGTCTGGGCCGTGGAAGGCGCACAATTCCAGAATCATCGCCCGCACCAACTGCTGACCGAGTTGGCGGTCACCATCGAAGCTGATCGTGGGAAAAGCACGGAGCGAAACAGCCGTTGGCAATGCGTGGACCACCGAGTGCGTGCTGACGAAGCGCCGCAAGGCATTTGTCGAGACGGGCTCCAAGTCTTCGGGTGGTCCCGTCTCTGGGGCGATCAGACGGCTGGCCAGCCGCTGAGTCCCGACGCCGACGCGAACGTGGCAGAAGTCGTGGTCGGTGGGGCGGCGTTCCCACATCCGGCGTGTGCCGGCCACCTCGATAAGAGTTCGTGGGTCTGGATGGCTCCACTCCAGAGCGGCGCGCTGGGCTGCACCGGTTTCTTCGGCGTCGCTGCGCAGCCCGGCCAAGTAGGTGAAGAAATCCTTACGTTCCTCGTCGAGTTCTGCGGCGGCTTTCCCGGGTTTGCCGCCAGCACCGCCGCCCATGAACATGCCGGCCATGGACATGACCATCATCATGGGGAAAATGAGGAACGTCGGATTGCGGCTGACATCACGGCCGCCCACCGTGACCATCAGAGCGATCATCCCGACGACCGCGACAGCCATCATCACCGGCATCAGCTTGGTCAACAAATTGCCAGGGATGATGCGTGGCACTTCCGGAGGCGACTGAAGCTGGACCTCTCCGCCGGGCATTCGCGGCGGCGCGATGCGCAGGCGGCGAACGAACCCTTGCCGTGCCAAGCCACCTCCTGTGTGAATGCCTGCCCGCGGAGCCGGTTCACTCGATGAGCACCCGAAGGTCATTCAAAGGTATTGTCGCCCTGAATTGTTCGTCAGAAGGGGGCGCTGCCCGATGACGTTGCCGCCATCATTATCCGAGCTGGATTCTGAGTCAACCGATGAGCATGACCTCGGCCGGATCACCGTCGTGGTCGGTGGACTGCTGATCGACGTCGCCGTGCCCACCGGCGTGGCCACTTCGGCAATTGTTAACGACGTAATCGAGTTAGCCAACGACCAGCTTCTCGTTCAAGCCGGTGTGGATGTCAAAATCGATAATTCCGAGGGTAAGTGGATCTTTACGCGCCTGACAGGTGACCATATTGATCCGGGCCGGTCGTTGGCCGAAGCGGGTGTCCATGACGGCGAGCTCCTAGTCGTAGGCAAGGCGGGCGCACCCGCGTCATCGTCGCTGGCTGACAATCTGGAAGACATGCCCAGTCCGGGCGACCATCGCTGGCGGTGGTTCGCTGAGCAACTTTGGAGGTCAGGGTGGTTCGCCACCGGCATCGTCCTCTCGGCTGCCGCCGCCCTACTACTTCCTCGCGTCGCCCCTGTAGCTGGTTTCGCCGGCACGCCGGCTGCCGCTGTGTCCGCGTTGCTGGTTGGGGTCGGCTATGCGGTTGGCGCATTCGTGATTTCGTTCCGGTCCGGTGACGCATGCAAGGCGGCGTGGCTGGCGGTGACAGCGCTCCCGTTGATTTTCGGCGGCTCGCTAGATGCGTTACCCGCCGCCTACGGCGTGAACGCCCTGCCCATGGCTATGTCCGTGACGGCGTTGGTGGCGTTGTTGCAGCTGCTGGGCTCCGTTCGCGGCCGAACGCTGTATACCGCGGTGATCGCGGCTGCGGTGTTAGGTGTTCCAGCCCTGCTAGCGCAGTTGTTGCTGCACCCGAATCCGCGAAGTGTGGGAGCGATTTTGGCGACCGTCGCGGTCGTCGTGGTCTACGTCGCCCCCCGAGCCACGATCTTGGTGTCTGGGCTGCCGGTGCCGCGCGTTCCGACGGCTGGTGAGCCGCTTGACGATATCGAGACGCAAATCGGCAACGCGGTCGAGGGCGTCAATGCGGTTGGCAAGCAGGTCATCCCCACCGAGGAAGGGATGGTCGAGCAGGTGCGGCGGGCAAGGGAGTATCTGACCGGGTTAGTGGGCGCCGCCGCAGTACTCGCTGTGGTCGGCTGCTATTTCGCTGCTGGCGTCGCGGATGAATTCTTCTGGCAGGGGGCGGCTTTCGGTTTCGTGGTAGCAACGGTTCTGTGTTTACGGGGGCGCAGCCATCACGACCTGGTCCAGTCGGCGGTGCTGATCGTAGCTGGTTTGGTGATCGCGTTGGCCGTCATCCTCAAGACGGCCACTTTCGTCAAGGACTGGCAGACCAATGCCGCCGTTATGTTGGTCGTCTTGACGGCACTCTTGGTGGTGTGCGGGCTAATCGCGCCTGGCCGAGAGTTCTCTCCGGTAATGCGGCGTCGGGTTGAAGTTTTCGAGTACATTGCTATCGGATTGATATTTCCATTGGTTTGCTGGATTGTCCGGCTCTACGCTTTCTTTCGCGAGATGCGCATCTGATGTCGAAGCTGCATGGTAGGCAAAACCTCTCAACAGATTCACTTTTGGTTGCACCGAACGCTGCGGAGAGAAAGCGCGCGACTCATTGGTAGCCAGTGCCTCCGACTTGTTAGACAATGGCTCCGTTGGCGTGCAGGGGTTCCGATGAAGGCGCGGGGTCCGAGATCAGTGCTTGGGTGGTGTGACTGCATGGCCGTTAGGATCGGCCGCCATCCCGTCGTGGGCGATCAGCGCTGCCTGCGGGGATAATTCGGGTCCGGGCGGAAGTAACCTCAGTACCGACCACGGTGCCGCCTGAGGCATTGCGTTGGTGCTGCCGGGCCGTTTGACTCCGACGACGCCCAACGCTGTCGCTGCAGCCTGGTCGGGGATATGGAATCGGACACCGAGGTCGTTGACGTAGAACGATTGGCCCAGTGCCGAGCTGTCGGGACCGTCGGCGGAGGCTTGAACGTATTCCCCAGTACCGGGTTTGAGGTACACGCTGTCAAGCCCGGGTCCGCCGCCATCGGCAGTGGCCAGCTGTACCGGCTGCGCACCGCCGGGTAGCGGTAGGCGGCGTCCGACGAGCAGGCGGGTGGTTGCCTCGCCCGGCGAACTATTGCGCTGCCACGACATGCAAACCACGCGGTCCGGGTCCGTATGTACGAAACGCGGTGCCGTTGCCGGGTAATGGTTGACAGGTAAGTTGTGAACAACTGGCACGTCCCTGACGATGGCCGGGGATATGCCGATCGGCTCTGACACCGCAGGAGAATTGGGGTTACCGTACCGGATGATGTCGGCGGTCGCGGGGGAGATGGGTTGTAGCCCTTCTCTCAGCACCACGTAGAGCTGACTACCTCGCGAGTCGACGGTTCTCAGAATCGCGCCGACCCGGTAGGTCTCCGGCAGATAGGTGGTTGGCTCCGCGACGTTGGGGATGACGATCGGCACGATCGGTTCGACCAACGGGAAGGCGTTGAGAAATCCCGGCGAAGCCGGTCGAACTTCGCCGTCGGCCAAGCGCAGTGCGTTGTACAGAGTGGGATCGATGGGGTTAATCTCAGCCCGTACGCCGTTATATATGAGGTATGTGGTGTCGTTGGCTTTGGCGAGCAACGTCTGCTCGGGTGCAGCGGCCCGGATGTCTTCGCCAAACGCTGGGTCGTTTGCGAGCACCGTAGTCTCGACCATGGATGCGCCGGCCAGCTCAGAGACGGAGGGGGTTTGGGTGGAATCACATACCGTCCATGAGGACATCGCCATGTTCTCGCCACCGTCGATTCTGCTAGGGGCGCCCAGGATTCCGACCGCCGGGCCCAATGCGACGGTGTTAAGGAACTTGTCATCGACTTGTTGTGGCGGATCGCTCTTTCCCGCGATCAACCGTGCTGACGCCAAGTTGAGGGCGGGGTGCAGCCGGTCGCCGATTCGGATGAACAAGGTCCCGTTCGACTTGCTGATCATTATCGCCGAATCACCGAAGCCGGGCGCCGGCTTGAAGAACGCGAGCACTCCGGCCGCGCCGCAAACGACCATGGCCACGACCACCCCCGTCAACAGCGCACGCATCTGTCCGCGCATGGGGTCGTGGATCATCCGTGAGTCGGCACGGATCAGTGCGTGTTCAATCCGCCGAATCAAAAGGCGGTATCCATTTACTTGCGCGCGTGTAGTGACTTGCGCTGGCATGGTGGCCCCCATCAGAGTTTCGGCAGAATGCCTGACGGCGATATCAGCTTACTTGCATGGCCCGCCAACCGGCCGGAGTCCGAAATCGGTTGGCACGCATGAAGGGGACTAGTCAGTGAACGGCCATGACATTAAGCGGCGGCTCGTGAGGCATCCGCTCACGCATGCGGGTCCATCTGTATCGGCGGTGATCGTGCCGCAACGCTTGCTGCCCTTTACCGACTTGCTGGTGCTGGAATTTTTCGTCGCCACTGGCGTCGCCGTCGAGACTTCGCTCAACGGGCCTCGCTGGTACGGTGTGGCGGCCGGCGCGGCAGTGGCGTTGGCGTTTGTGACGAGAATCCGCGGATGGTCGATGCCGCGCTGGGCATCGGAGCGACTGGGCTTTTGGTATGAACGACGCCGCCGCAAGCGCAGCGCCGGGGGCAGCGATCCGTTCGACGCGGAACAATCCGACGGGTCGAGGATCGGTTTCCAGTGGGACGGCAAAGTCCTGATTTCCGTGGTGCGCGTACAGGAGAACAGTCCGGTAATGACGGTCTTGGAACCGGCGGTCACGCCGCCTGGCGAGACGGTTTCGGCCCAATTGCTGGCGGATAGCCTGGTGCAGTTCGATATTAGGCTGGACTCTATCGATGTGATTAGCCAAGGTGCACGATTGCGCCGCCGCGGCCAGATCGGGTCGGTCTACGAGGCGGTGCTGGGACCATTGCCGGCGGTCGCCCAGCGCTCGGTGTTGGTAACGGTCCGTTTGGACCCGACATTGTGTCCCGATGCGGTGCGCAACCGAGGGGGTGGCTGGCAAGCCATTGTGCGAACGGCGGCTACTGCCACCCGGCGGGTTGCCAACCGGCTGTCCGATGCGGGGTTGCGTGCGCAGATCATGACGGCCGACGAAATCATGCAGGCCACGAGCGAAATGTCACATGGCATCAATCCGAGCGCCATTGAGGAAACCTGGCGCGCCTGCCGCACGGCTAGGTTGGAACTGCGCAGCTACCTTCTTAAACCTGCAATGCTTGCCACTGATGCCATCGGACTGCTGTGCGCGGTGCCGAGTGATTCGACGACGGTGTGTATATCGCTGCGTCGTGACGAACGCAATGGCCTGATCAAGGTTCGTGGCCTGGTGCGGTTTGATGGCCAAGGACAGCCCCGGGTTCAGCCGCTCGGCCTGGGGCGCTTGGCCGGCAGACAATATGCCGCGCTGATCTCTAGTTTGCCGTTGCCGTCACCGCGACGGTCGGTGCCGAACTGGTACTTCCGGAATGGCGTTGAGGCGCTTGGGGACCTCGAGTTATCCGTGTCCGGATGCGGTCAGGTGGTCGGGGCGGACGAGCACGGACGAGCTGTTGCCGTGGCGCTATTTGGCCCGAGTGTGAGTCGGGTGGAGATCTGCGGCACGTTGCATCTGGCTCAACAAGTGGTGCTGCGGTCCTCGGCGTTGGGCGCCTGGGTCCGGGTTCAGACCCGCCGGCCCGTCGCGTGGCGGGGAATGGTTCAACAGGTCGGTGACCCTAGTCTTCTGAGTGTCAACGACAGCGACGTTGACTCGATGAGTGCCCGCTCGGATCGCGACTATGGGATCGAAATGTTCGACGGGGTCGCAGATCCGGCGGTTCGCGACGGGGTGACGACGATGGTTGTCAGAGCACCGCACGCCGAGCCATCAACGGATGCCGATGTTACCTTGCGACTGCTTGATCACAATCGCGACCTCCTCCAGGTGTGCACCCGGTCAGCCTCAGCGATGGTGACGATGGTGGCCACTCCCGACGAGATGCGTTATATCAAGTCGTCGTTGGGCATGTCGGACTGACTATTAGTGGTGATCGACGGGACGCGCAGGGAGGGGCCATGACCGACCCGCAAAGTGATTCGGCATCCGCCGGTTACGGCGCGCCTGGCTATACCTATGGCGGAAGCCCATTGAGGGCTGACTCGTCTCAAAGACGAGTGAATCGGCTACGTCAATCTTTGTGGGCCGCTGTCGCGGTGCTGGGCCCGACGGCCTTGGCGGTCAGCCTCGGCACGCGCGAGCTGCTCGGATTCCCGGTGCGGCTCAGTGTGTTGGCAGCGATCGTGGCGGCGGTCGGATTGCTGCCGGGCCAGTCCGTGCGGGGCTGGATTGTCGTCACACTCGCCGTCGCGGGTCTTTCTGACACGCTTGCCAACTGGATCCAGGCTGACGAGCACAGGTGGGCATTGGGCAGCATCCTGGCCCTCACTTTTCTGCAGGCCCTCGCCGCGCTCGTTGCGTTGCTCCACGAGGCCAAACTTGTCAGATCCGCTGAATTGGCCCATGCCCGTGACTATTCAGCGTATGTACGCCTCGCTCAGGCGTACCAGGCATATGCGATGCAGTATCAGCCGTCGCCGCCTGAGCAGTATGGTGCTGACGGGCAGGCCACTGCGCATGCGCACGCTGAGGCCGCCGCGGCCGCGCGCACGCATGCGACGCGGGAGTCCTATGAGGCGCTGCAAGCCAGATATGCGCGGTACAACCCAGGCGCCCCTGCTCGACAATCACGTGGCGCGGCCGAGGTGCCGTCTGTCACACCGGTGGCCGATGCCGGCATGGATCGCGGTGCAGGGGAACAGCATCGGTACCGCGACGGTCAGGCGAACTCCGGCCGCGGGATCATCGAACCGGGTGGGCCGTAGGGCGACGGAACCCGTCGGCGACCGAGGCAGCGAGTTGCATGTACGCGCCTCGTGTTTTGCGGTTCAGTAGCTCCAATGTAATTTCTCCACCCGCGGCAAGGTGATGGTCATAGGGCACGACGAATATCGAACGCACCTGAGATTGGAAACGTTGAGTCAGCTGCTCGACGTTGATCGGCATAGCACCCGGTCGAGCTGAACTGAGCACCACGCTGGCATCGGGCACCAAATGGGCGTAGCCGTGGTATTGCAGCCAATCAAGTGTCGCCAGGGCGCTGCGCGCGGAGTCGATCGCCGGCGAAGCTACCACGACCAAGGCATCCGCCACTCCAAGAACACCCCGTGTGGCAGAATGCGTCAAGCCTGTGCCGCAGTCCATCAAGATGATGTTGTAGAAGCGGTCGAGGATTCGGTGTACGGCGCGATAGTCGCCTTCCGAAAAAGCCTCCGAAATAGCAGGATCGCGCTCGGAAGCAAGAATTTCCAACCGGCTGGTGCTCTGCGACGTATGCCGCCGCATCTCGGGGTACCGCAAGATCTCCGGTTCCAACAGAAGATTGCGCACGGTCGATCGGCTCTGATTCGGGCCGCGTCGGGCTAGTGTTCCGAAGTCGGGGTTGGCGTCGACGGCGATCACTCGGTCTCCCCGCAATGATGCGAACGTGGCACCTAACGCAAACGTAGTCGTAGTCTTACCGACACCACCTTTGAGGGAAAGCACAGCGATGCTGTAGGAGCCTGGTACCGGTTGATTGATGCGATCAGTCAGCGCTTGCAACAGCGATTCGGCCGCGGACTCGCCCGGGTTCAATTTACCAGCGGTTAAGCGGTGCACCATCTTTCGCCAACCCTGGCGGGGAACCGGCTTGGTAGGACGAATCAATCCGAGTTCGTTGCCGCCCGGTGTGCTTAAGCCCGGCTGCCGTGTCGGCGCGCCCGGTCTGGCGCTGGTGAAGTTCGTATCAACCAGTGCATGACGCCCGGCCACCGGTGGTGGTGAGCGCAACGGGTTGACCGCAGGGTTGGTGGGTTCATCGACCGCGTCAGCACCGCCAATTTCGTACGTCAAAACAGCTCCCGGGATGTTTATTTGAGATTCAAGGTTTGCAGAACGCCGCTCAGCGCCGCCTTCATGTCGGTTCCTTCGATGCGCATCAGGACCTCCTCGTCGAGGGTGTGCAGCCCGGCCTCGGGACCCTCGGTGAGACGGTAGGCACGCTCCTCCTCGGCCGCTTCGATGACGTTACGCACAAAGCGTCCGTTACCGGCCAAATCGATGCCCTTGCGTAAGTTGCCGTCGTGATCGGTGGCCTCCTCGGCGCACAGTCGAGTGCACACGGACACGAGCTCTTCGTAGGCGGCGGGTGTCAGTTCGGAGTCGCGCGATTTCGCGATCAGCCGGCCGATATCACCCAGCTCCGCGGGGGTATACGACGGAAACCGAATGCGTTTGGTGAACCGCGACGAAAGGCCCTCGTTGGCGGAGAGGAAGCGGTCGATCTCTGCGTCGTATCCGGCGATGATCACGACCAAACGGTCGCGATCGTCTTCCATACGGGCCAGCAGGGTGTCGACCGCCTCACGCCCGAACGCGTCGCCGCCCGACAATCCGGTCTGAATCAAGGTGTACGCCTCGTCAATGAAGAGCACCCCACCCAAGGCGCTGTCGATCAACGTGCTCGTCTTGATCGCGGTGCTTCCGAGGTGCTGGCCGACAAAATCTTGTCGTTTCGCTTCGACGACGGAAAGCGACTCCAAAAGACCGAGGCCGCAGTAGGTTTTAGCAACGACGCGAGCGATCGTGGTCTTGCCGGTCCCCGGTGGGCCGGTGAACGCCAGATGAAGGCTGCGTGACCCGGTACTAAGGCCTTTGTCCTCGCGCAATTTCGCCAGTCGCGCCGCCGACCGCAACTTCGCGACTTGCACCTTCACCTCGGTGAGCCCGACCTGGCGGTCGAGTTCCTGCTGCGCCGCGAGCAGATGCACGTTGCCGCGCTCGTTTATGGAGTCGGCGTCACGGTCCGCCTGCGTCGGAGCGCTAGCCGGGTCCCATTTGTCGGTGCGGGATTCGATGACTTCCTTGGATGTAATGACGAGTCGGTACTTCGGATCGGTCAGGGCTGCGTAATTGGCCTCGAATCCCGGTTCTTCGCTGTAAATACGCTCGAAGATCTTCCGTGCCTCTGGTTCATTGCCCATTTCTCGCAACGTGAGACCCTTGCAGAACTCGGCGGCCCGGCGAGCCGCCGGAATCGGGCCTTCGAGTGCCTGGTCGAGCCGGCGTAGGCCCTCCCCGAACAGTCCCATCTGGGCGCACGCCGAGCCCACCATGAGATGTGCGCCCGCCGCCAGGTATTGGTCGGTGAATGACGCGGAGTGGGCCAATGCCGTCAATACATCGGGCCAGCGCTGGGTGGTGAAGTGCAAGATACCCCGGATGTAGGCGCATATTTCGTCGGTCGTCGAGTCCGGCATTGTTTCTCGCCGTGCGGCCAGTTCGCTGAGAGCCCGCTCGGCTTCATCGTAATCCTTGCCCTGAATGAGGCTCGCGGCGTACGCGAGTTTGACCTCGGTCAAAGAGCTCAAGGTGTAGTCCACGTAAAGGCCGGTCTCGAAGCGCCCGCAGAGTGCGCGGGGTGGAAGACCCAGCCGCCGCTGTTCTCGTCCTAACACCTCGCTTGTGCGATGCAGGTGGTGAATTACTTCCGCGGTCGTTTCGCCCGCGGCGGCACGGCCGAGCCAGGCGTCGCACATGTCCGGGTCATATTCGGTTGCTCGTTTGAAAGCTGAGCTGGCGTACTGGATGTCGCGTTCGACTTCCAGCCCGTCGATCGGGATGCCGAGAGACAGCACCCCGGCGTCGAAGACACGCTGCGCGTTCCTGCTATTACCACTCATTGGTGGCCCCAACTTCCTTTCGGCTGGCACCGGCTCGCGAACGGCTGACACAGGCAACGCACTCGTTTGCCGGACAGACGACTACTGCCGGGTCGCCTGCAATTGTACTAAGCTGCGGGACAGAGTCTTTCGACGGATTGGCAAGGACAACGGTTATGGAAGGATCGCTGAGATCCCCCGACGGAGGGATCCAGGTTCGAACGACCGAACGCGGGCTGCCCATCGCACTGAAGCTCGATCAGCGCGAGCTTTCGAAGCCGCCGGCGCAATTGGCACGCGAGATTCTTTTGCTGTGCGAGCTTTCGGCTAAGCGCATGCAGGTCGTACGCCGGCGTAGCCTGATTGCCAACGGTTTCAGTCCCGCCGTCGTTCATGATCTGAATCTCAGCACCGAAGAAGAGCTGGTTCAAGCGGAATCGCAGCTGCGCGACGATGATCCGGACGGTGCCTCCGACACGGGGATGCGCGTGGTGTGACGGGTGGTCTAGCGGATTCGGTGATCTCACGCGTGGTCAAGCAGCGCGACTTGGTACAGGCGATGGATCAGCACTGCAAGTCCATCTCGGTGCGAGTAACGAGTCGCTGTAAGACGGTAAGTGTTGAAGTGGACGGGCTCGGTGCGATGACCGGCCTGTCGCTGGGAGAAGCTGCCTATCACAAAGGTTCTGAGGTTCTCGCCAAGCTGATCGTCGACTGCGCGCATGCGGCCGTGAAGGAAGCGCTGGACCGGCAAAGCTATTTGATCAGGGAGTTCACGGAGCGGATGACCGCTCTGCAACGAACACCGCTCACCCGAAGTGATGGCACGACGTTCCAGCCGGGTTCGGCGACGAACAAGCCATCAGATCTGCGCATGTGATTCGAGGCGACTGAGAGGTGTTGTCTAACACCAGGTCTGATCGGGCAATAATCGGGGCTTAACTGTTAGTGAGATTCTTTCAGGTGGGAAATGTTGGCTACTAAAGTGCTGCACGCTCACGCACGGTTTGTTACGTCACCTGAGATTGGGTCCCTGACCTCGGGCACGAACCTGGAGCAGGCGAAACTCAACCCATACGAAGCCGCGGTGCAGCGAGGTCGTAATGAGCGTTTGGGACGGAATCCTCGACGGTGTCCGTGAGGATCTGGAGGCGCGGAGGCGCCGAACATCGCTCGCTGAGTTGGAGGCCAGGGTGGCCGACACACCGCCAAACCTCGATCCGCTGCCGCGTTTTCGCTCCTCATGGCTGATGATCACAGGGGAGGTAAAACGCAAGAGCCCGAGTAAGGGAGCGCTCGCCGATGTCCTCGACTCGGCCGCGCTGCGGCTCAGTACGGGGCCGGCGGAGTTCACTCGATCAACGTTTTGACCGAGCACCGCCGATTCGGTGGATCGCTGGCCGACCTGGATCCTGTCCGGCAGCAGGTCGACGGGCTGGTACTGCGCACGGACTTCATTCGTTGACGATTACCAGTTGTGGGAGGCAGGCGCACACGGCGCTGATTTGGCTCTGCGCGTGGTGGTTTCACTCAAGCGACTCCGAACTGGTCGACATGAGGGGATTAAGGAACTTGGCCTGACGCCGCTTGTCGAATCACACAGGGTCGACGAGATCGGTCGTGCGTGGCGGCAGGCGCCGACTGGTTTTGCCCGACCGCCACTGCCTACTTCAACACCGCTCTAGTCGCCAACCTCGCCGACCAAATCCATTGGTTCTCAACTACTTTGGGCCACCTCGTGTCCAGCGTTTTGCTACTGTTGTGTCATGGGCGCGCGGGGCGGCCGGGATGCCAAACGTGGGTGCATCAAGCTCTCCACGTGGGTGGGACTGCGCGCAGCAGTTCCTGTAGGTGGGCCGCGTCGTCGCTGTGTTGGTAGGCGTCAAGCCATTTGAGCAGTTCGGTGATCAGTGTCGCGGGTACCGGCAGAGCAGCGCGGATCAGCGTCGCGATCGCGGTGTAGGAATCACCCGAGCCGAGGACGGCATACAGCCAGGTGCGTTCGGCGGCCGGAAGCGCTGGGCTTAGTTCGTCAGCCAGTTTCCACGCCAGGTCCGCTTCTGTCCAGTCGTCCATCTGGTTGGTTATCGTCGGCGGCGGCATGTAGCGCAGTCTGCCTACCGCGGTTAGAGCTCGAGGCCGGCATTGCGGTCGTGGTCGCGGCCGCGGACTCGGTTGTGTTCGGCGATGGCGTTCAATTGCTGCGCGGTAGTGGCAATGTCGTGCAGCTGCGCCAGGACGCCGTTGCGCTGGCGCAGCAGATGCTCGGCGCGGTTTCGGTCGGGGCTGGGGGTTTTGGGTATCGGCAGATCGTGGGTGAGCGCGGCGAGCAGGGTGTGGGCGGGCTGCTGGTGGGCGGTGGTGATAAACACGAGTTTGGTCTTGGTGCCGGCTGCGCTGTGGCGAACCAACGCAGTTGGCGGGCTGGGTGTCGTCGACGATGACCAGGCTGACTAGCGCCGGCCTGTCGTGCTTGGCGGTGAGGTCGCTGGCGGTAGCTGTGATCGGTGGCGCCGGTGGCGGCAGGGATGCTCGGTGGCGCTGTCGGCGCCGGTGAGCGCGACGAGGTTTGAGCGTTCGGGCCCCCGCCCGCTTACCAGTGCGCCAAAATCGGTGCTGACCTGGAGAATGACCGCCGCGTTGGCCGGTGCGTCGCTTCAGGTCGAAATACATTGTGTGCGCGGGGTCACATCGGCTGTGAGCGCTTGGTGCATGTAGTTCGCCTAGTTGATGCGTTTTCTCAGACAGACGGTCAGCACCACCGCCGGTGTTCGCGGGACCACCGTGGATGAGGTCATCTTTGGGCGCAGGGAGCATGTGATGAAACTCGAGGAAAGAGCGCTAACCGATGTTGCGATCGAGGCGCTCGGCAATAGCTTGTCCGCAGAACAGGGTTCCCCAGCGAGATGTCTTCGCTTCTCGAACGGTAGCGGTGTCGGTGCGGACCGTTGGCAGCGAAACGAATCCGGGTTGGTGCGCCGGGCCGGCGGTGTCCGGAAGCTGTTTGTTGACAGCCTCATCTGCATCGTCCTGGTGCTGGTGTGCGCCTTGCTGTTGGCGGCCACCTTCGGAAAGCTCGACTGGTTCAATACGACAGCTGGCTCGACCTGTTTGCACCACCACAGTCAAAGCGCTGATTCCTTCGTTCAGCTAAGGCCCAGGGAATCAAGTCTTCCCAGCACGCCGAACAGTAATGAAGGCGTCTGATCGGTGCTGGGTGGCTCGATCATTTTCGGTGGCTTGGTCAATAGCCATGTGTCTTAGTCCATTTGGCGCCGGGCGTCGTGCTGGCCACACGATCGGCGCTGCAGGCCAAAGTTAGCGTTAGATGGCGTCGGCAACTTCACCCATCGGGCAATCGTAGTGACCCAGGCCGTCAGCCGCGCTGATTCCTCGGCCCTGGGGGCCTCCTCGATACTGACCGCTCCCGTGTGCTAGACGTCACAGACGGCCATGCATGTACCAGGCCACTGCTGCGCCCTTAACCAAGTGATGACCATCCACGTGAGCAGGGACGAATGGTCAGCCACTTCGGTCAATACGTGCTTGGCAGTCCCCCTTTCTGATGGATTGTCCTGGCGGGCAACGCATCAACGGTACCGATCTGCGTCCCGCCCTCGTTCAAAGGGTGTGTCCGCATAGCGCGGCGGCGCAGATAATCGGCGCGACGCACACAGTCGACGCAGCGGAGACCCGAGCACACGGCGAGCCGTCTAATCGCTACTGGTGTTGACACAATGGGAGTTTCACGATTTTCAGGAGGCGCGATGACCCGAAGCGATAGCGATAGTTGGGCCCTTAATACGGGGTGGGTGCCACGGCCACGATGGTGGCCGCAGCACCAGCCGTCGTAAGCAAGCAATACCACCGCTTTGCAGCGACCCATACGCCGGCGAGCGGTGCCTCGCGGAACAACCGGGCATACCCGAATCCTCGATATAGCCATTACCCCCAGGGCATTCCATTGCCTCGCCCACGCATTCAGTAGCGCGCTTTCACAGCCAGTACTTGACGGCCGCGACACCGATACGTTTGAGCAAGCCCTCGCGCAGACTTGGCACCGACCCAAGCGTGGTCATCGAAGCCCACAGCGAATGGGGAGTCACTCTCTTTGCGACCATGCCGATGCCTCTATGGAGGTACTACGCGCCGTCATCCGCGCCAAAACGCTGTTACGGCACCTGCCACCCAAAACCAAACCACCAAGGGTTCAACATGACTCGTTGATCTATCTCGTGCCTGCCCAGGCGCCAGACAGCCCGATACGCGGTCGATGCGGAAAAAATACGCGCTTCGGCTGATGTTAGACGCGGTGTGAATCGGTGGAATCCTTTCCATGGCGTTCACAAGGGATCCGCTCATCTTGTTGGCCGGTAAAGGTGTGCGTGCTCAGCCCGAACGCGGGATCTGCTGTAATCCTCTGACATGGTGTCAAGCCTCACGTCCACAGCGTCCGACATGCCGCGGGGGAGTGGCCACCACAGAATGGCGATTGCCTGCTGCATGTTCAGCCTGTCGATCTAAATTCGTGAGCAACTTCAGGTGTCTTTCACCCGCTGCACTGGCAGCCGTATCGGCGTCACCCAGACGGAGTGATTTCAGCTGATGCCGTTTCGTTTTGCCAACGTTGGCGCCTAAAAACCGGATCAAGCGGGTGGGCACGGTCACCACCCAGCACACATGAGGTAGGACGTCGAATGGAATTGGAGCAGTTCAACCGAATGAACATCATAGGAATTGTTCTCACCGACATCCTGTCGATCGCATATTTCGCATCTGGTGCCATGAAGCTCGCCGGCGTGCGGCAATCAGTAGAGATGCGCGACCAGTTGCGAGTCAACACGCGCCTTTGGTGGGTGATTGGCGCGCTTGAGGTACTCGGCGCGATCGGATTACTCGTCGGTTTGGCAGCGCCGGTGGTCGGTGTCGCAGCGGCGATCGGACTGGCGCTGTTGATGGTTGGCGCCATGGCGGCCCATGGGCGCGTGAAGGACATTGGGCACGCTGCGCCCGCCGCGCTGCTTTTAATCAGTGCGGTAGTGATCGCAACAGTGCAAGTCAGAGATACCGTCTAATAGGTCACCGTGAACGTCGGCGTTATTGCCCGGGGCTGTTAGGCACAGGGGTCGCTGGCTGTGCCCGATTGGCCTCCACGGTAACGCTATCTACGCCGAAGCAACCCAACATCGGGCCACAAAGCTCTACCTGCTGGACTCATGCAAGCAGAAACACGCCAGGGTTTCTGGCGCCGCGCCGCAGTGGGCGTTAGGCCACGCTGAGCTCGATGAGTTCGGGCGTTCGTTTAAGCTGTTGGTGCTCGACAAGGTTGTTGTAATGATCGGTTAGTCGCGGCCCGCTTCGATAAGTTTGTCTGCGAGACCTACCGGATTGGTGAGCATTACCTCGTGGCTGCCGGGCATTGACAGGTACCGGTACATGCCGAGTCGGTTGCTCATCCGGGGGTGCCAGCTCCATTGATCCGGCATGAGGATCACGTCATCGGTGCAGTGCAGATAGCTCTTCGGTATGGGCAGGGTCCAAAAGGTTTTGAGGTCGACCCGCTCGGTGAACATTTGGTGGGGCTCAGGTGATAGCTGTGCGTAGGTTGTTCGCGCAAGTGCTAGGTCAGCGTCGTTGATCATCGCCTCGCGCCATATTTCGAAGGGGAGCACCATCGTGTTGTCGGTCGTCGCGGCAGCGAGTTGGGCCAGCATTCCTCGAATGGATGGGGCGACGTTGTCTTCTTGATTTTCGCCGTCATAGAGGACGAAGGCGTTGCAAAACACCAGACGCCGCAGACGGTCAGATACTTGTTCTGCCGCTTTAGCGACCCACGTGCCGCCTCCGCTGTGGGCTACGAGCACAACGTCTGACAAATCGTTTGCAACGATGTGCTCGGCAACCGATTGGGCGCAGTCTGTGATGCTGACGCGCTTGTCGGTGTGTTGGCCGTGTCCGGCCACCGTCGGGGCGTGAGCGACATGACCATGCCGCTGGAGTCGTTCGACGACTCCAGTCCAGGCCGAGCCGTTGTGCCAATTACCGTGTACCAAGACGAAGGTGAGGTGATCCATAACAGGCTAATGGTGGCAAGGCGAGGCGGGGAGTGCCAATTCGTCCAGAGGCGAGCGCATTTGACGACCTTCGTTCCAGCTTACGGGTGCCCGTTGGTGGTCGGTTGTGATGGCGATGTCGATGGGGCGTTGGAGAAGCGTTTTGTGGAAGATGGGGCTGGCGTCCAGATGTGGTGCGTTGATGGCTCGCCAGCGGGGTTGTACGGCGTCGACCAGTTTTTATGCTATGTCAATCCGGCTGAGCGTGAACCGACGCCTGGGTACCTTGGTGCGCAAACATACGGTGGCGAAGGAACTTTCGATCGGTTGGTGGTCGGCAAGTGGATCGCAGGCGCGGCGGGGTAGCGAAAGTACTCCAGCAGGCCGTCGAGGTCGATGATCTTGGCGACGGGGCTTGGGGTATTTGGCGGCGTAGTCGAGTTCGAAGCCTTGACTGCGACTTGGGCCTTGTCGATGTGGCTGGCGTTGTGGCCGCTGGGGTGTTTTGGCGGATCGAGGGTGGGTGGCGCACAGTGTCGACCTGCCCGAGTTGTTCCGAACGGCTGGTTAGTCTGCCAAACCAGCCAAAGCGCTTCCCGCGGAGGCGATCGAGTTCATGCGGCTCGTCGGCGCGACTCGGGAATAGGCGTACACCGAACGTGCCAAGGCGCCTGCAGCTGGGCGTTTTGCCACGGCTAGCGCTGCGCATCGGTGCTTGGCGCGCCGACGAGGCGCTCAGCTCGCCTCGGCCATCGGCATGACGCGCTTCAGGATGGTCGTCAAGTCCAATCCTCGGGGCAGCGTCCCCAATGCACCGCCCCAGGAACGTTCTAGCCGCGACGCGAGAAAAGCCTCGGCGACCGCAGAATTGCCGTGTCGCACCAGTAGCGAACCCTGCAGCGCCAGGCAAATGTTCTGTGCCAGAAGTCGGGACATGTACTGTGGCGCATCGCGATCGAGGAGCTGGTAATGCAGCTTTTGGACGTGGTCGTCGAGTCTTGAGTCGGCACCGGAGGCCGCGGCCAGCTCCTCAATGAGCACATCCATGCAGCTGGGATCGTCCAGAGCACGAAGCGTATCCAGTGCAGTGATATTGGCAGACCCCTCCCAGATGCCGGCCAGCGGTGCCTCGCGGAACAACCGGGGCATCCCCGAATCCTCGATATAGCCATTACCCCCAAGGCATTCCATTGCCTCGCCCACGCATTGAGTAGCGCGCTTGCACACCCAGTACTTGACGGCCGCGACACCGATACGTCTGAGCAAGCCCTCGCGCAGATCGCCTCGAATGGCGTTGTCAGCCGCACCGGCCAACCGCATGGTCACCATGGTGGCGGCCTCAACTTCCACTGCTAGGTCAGCGAGCACATTTCGCATCAGCGGCTGCTCGATGAGAGCAGCCCCGAAGGCATGTCGATATTGGGCGTGATGGACGGCGCGGGTAAGGGCAACCCGGATGAGGGTGGCACTTCCCGTCGCCACTTCCAACCGTCCCGCGCTGACCATTTCCATGATGGTGGCGACCCCGCGGCCTTCTTCCCCAATCAACCACGCTGTAGCGCGGTCGTATTCGACTTCGCTCGAAGCGTTGGCGTGATTGCCGAGTTTGTTTTTGAGCCGCTGAAGATACATCCGGTTTCGGCTGCCATCGGGCAGCACCCGGGGTAGCAGAAAACAACTGATTCCTCCCGGCGCCTGGGCTACCACCAAGAAGATGTCCGACATTGGTGCCGAGGTGAACCACTTGTGCCCGGTGATGGAAAAGCTGCCGTCGCCATTGGGGACGGCCTCGGTGGTCACGGCGCGCAGATCAGAACCGCCCTGCTTCTCGGTCATCGACATTCCCGCAGTGATACCTCGTTTCGCCGACGGCACGCCCAGGCCGGGAACGTAGGTTCGACTGGACAGCAAGGGTTCATAGATGGCGGCGAGATCGGGGGCGTGGCGCAGCGAGGGAATGGCCACGTAGGTCATCCAGATCGGGCACAAGATGGCCTGGTCGCCAGCCCACACCGACGTCTTGGCCGCCCGCACGACATGAGCGCCAGGCCGGGGGTCGCGCCACGGTGCAGCGTGCAAGCCGTTGGCAACCGCCAGTGCCATCAGCTGGTGGTAGCTGGGGTCGTATTCGACTTCGTCGATACGGTGACCGTATTGGTCATGGGTGTGCAAGATTGGCCGGTTGCGGTCGGCCAACTCGCTGCAGCGCTGGATCTCGGGGCTGCCACAAACTGCACCGAACGTGGTCACCTCGTCGATACCCCATCCGCCCCCCTCGCGAATCAATGCCTCCCGAAGAGCCGGGTAGGACGCCAAGTTGTAACCTCGAAGCGGCGGCGGTTGATTGGTGACCCGGTGCGGGTCATAAGTTAACCGACCGACGTCTGATGGCAGGGCTACAGTCTCCATCTAGGCCTCCTCAGTCTCCATGTCTGCCTCCTCGATAGTCGACGTCGCGCGCCATGTCGCGCGGTGCGAATGAGCTTTGTAAGGGGCCAACGCGAAACGTCTTCGCTATTGATGCAGATCCCGTTCGCGTGTGATCCATCACGCAAATCGCTGTGATTGTGGACGATCGAGCGAACAGGTTGGGGATCAGCACCGACGCCGCTGGTGCCAGGAGCGCCACTTGTCGGCCAGGAGCTGGCTCGGGTGCTGAGCGGTGGACCGCCGAGTAATACTTCGCTCATGTTGGCGCGACGCCGCGCCCTGGCATCACGCGGCCCTCTCGATTCCGATGGGTCACTTACGCACAGACGATGGGTTTCCCACAATTAGGACTCTCACAACTTATCGGCGGTCGGTCGGTGCGTTGTCGGTACCGGCACCGCGTGCCATCAAGAGGCGAGGCGCCTGTGGGTGGGTTACGGCGACATCTCAATAGGCAAGGGCGACTGCATGGAACGGAAGCGCTGGGACCGTTCGCTTTCAACGAACGGTGCATGGCTGCGTCGCCGGCGACGCATGACCATGCCCGACCGCCGTTTGAGGTGACATGCGCCGCTAAATCACCGCACAAAGTGTTCTCCGTGATCCGTCACGGAGGGCAGAAATCAGGGCCTCCCAGCGTCTTCGGGCTCCGGTCGGCCGCCGTACCAGTTAAGCGATGAGGAGGGGGCAAGGCTTAAGCGGATTCCTCGTCGATGATCTCGTTGTTGATCGCGCCGACACCTTCGATCTCGACGCGCACATGTTGGCCCACCTGTAGCAGCTTGCCTGAAAACACGCCCACCCCGCCCGGCGTGCCGGTTGCTATGAGATCACCCGGCTCTAGAGTGCAAACCCGCGACAACGCAGCAATCATCTCGCCGACGCCGGTCACCATTTCTGCCGTGGAGCCGTCTTGACGCAGCTCGTCATCCACCCAGGTCTGAATTCTCAAGTCGTCGTTGCTGACCTCGTCGGCAGTGGTGATCCAGGGGCCCAGAGGCCCGTGCGTGTCGAAGCTCTTGCCTGGCCACATTGTTGGCGTGTCCTGCTGCCAATCGCGAACCGATACATCGTTGCCGACGGTGTAGCCGGCGACTGATGCCAATGCCGTCACAGCATCCGCGCGTCGCAACTGCTGCCCGATGACCGCCACTAGCTCGCCCTCGTAATCGAGCATCGACGAATCGGAAGGCGCCACAACGGGATCGAACGGGCCGGTGATGCAAGAGACTTGTTTGTTGAAGAAGGTAGGCATCTTTTGATCGGGGAAAGCCTGGCGCAGGTGCGCGAACCGCGCCATCGCCTCCGCGTATTGGGGCTGCTGAGCCGCCGCCTGTATCTCCTCGAGGTGCGAGTGGAAGTTGAAGCCAATTGCAAGGTACTTCGACGGGCGTTCGATGGGCGCACGTAAGGTCACTTCGGACAACGGCACCCGTTCTGACACACTCAGGCTTTTTCGAGCGATGTCGGTGACCACCTGCGGCCCCGCTGCCAGCAGCGCCGTGACTTCTGTCGGGGCGCCGTTGATTGCTCGTAAGGGCACGATAGCTTCGTCAATGACGATCCCGGCGGCCACGGTATCGCCGGCCCGGTACCTCACCAGCTTCATCATTTCTCCTTTGCCCTCAAAACGGCGGTGAGCGTGGCCCTTGCGGCGGCGTACTTTTGTGCAATTAGCATCCCGCGGCTAGCCTCTACGCGTCTGTGCGTAGAGGGCATCGATCTGCTCGGCATACTTCTCAGTCACTGCCCTGCGCTTTAGCTTCATAGTCGGTGTGAGCTCATCAGAATCGGGCACCCACTCATCTTCGAGCACCGCGTAGCGCTTAATCTGTTCGACTCGGGCCAGGCGCGCGTTTGCGCGGTCCACGCCCCCCTGCACCTCGGCTAGCAGCGCGGCTTCACTGGAATATGTTGCGGCAACGGCAGGGTCGAGAACTAGAAGCGCTACATTGTACGGTCGGCCGTCGCCCATCACACATGCTTGACCAATCAATGGGCTGCTCTCGCGAAGTCGGGCCTCAATGTTATTGGGCGACATGTTTTTCCCAGCCGCATTGATGATGAGTTCCTTCTTGCGCCCAATGATGCGCAGGTGTCCGTCGGCCGTTAGCTCGGCAAGGTCGCCAGTATGCAGCCAGCCTTCGGCGTCGATCGCTTCTGAGGTGGCTTGTGACTGATTGCGGTACCCGGCCATGATGAGCGGTCCACGGACGAGTAGTTCGTTGTCTTCAGCCAGGTGTATCTCAGCGCTGGGCAACGGCGGCCCTACGGTGCCGGCGCGAGCATCATCGGCTGCGGCGAAGGACACCACACCGGTGGTTTCAGAGAGGCCGTAGAGCTCTCGCAGTGTGATCCCGATCGAGCCGAAGAATTCGACAACTCCCGGCGGGCAGGGCGCCGCTCCTGTGAGGGCGCAAACGAGATTGTCAAGACCTAGTCGGCGGCGAAGCTCTGCCGGATCAGGTTCGACTGAGGCGTTCGAAGCGACTAGCGCCTGTAGTTTTTCCCACAGTCGTGGTGGGGAGAAAAACAGTTCCGGCCTAACCCTAGGTAGCAGTTCTGTCACCTCGACAGGAGTTGGACAGCACACCACGGTGAATCCCATGACCATCGGCAGGTAATGGGTGGAGGCACGTTCGGCGATATGCGCCATTGGGAGATAGGAGATGGAGCGGTGTTGGGGCTGCGCGCCCATGAGCGGCGCCATTTCAGAAACCATCGTAAGGATGTTGTGATGTGTCAGCTCAACGCCTTTGGGTGGGCCGATCGTACCCGAGGTATAGACCAGCGTCGCGAGGTCCTCCGGTCGCGCCGATGGTGGTTGGTTGCGTTCTGGCGAGCTGAGCAGTTGCACCCACGACTGGTGTTCGACGACGACGACATGGTCCACCTGGCAGCGATCCACAGCCAACGCTGCGTTCAGGCGGTGGAGTAGAGATGACTCAGTGATAACGACCCGGCATCCAGCGTCGTCTAGGACATGCAGGAGTTGTTCGGGCGCAGCCGTGTTGTACATCGAGAAAGGCGTGGCGCCGATCTGCAAAGCGGCCGCGTCAGCGATGTGAAACTCCGGACGGTTGGTGAGCAGAAGCCCGACGGAGTCTGATCGCCCGATGCCGAGTCCGGCGAGACCACCGGCGACTCGCCGCGACCGTAACCCGTACTCACGCCAGGACAGAACCACATGCAAATCAGCGTCGAGAACCGCGGGCGCATCGCCACACTTGTCGATTGTCGAGAGGAAGGCTTCGGCGAGGGTGGCCGGGGGGCTATCCGTAGGCGGCTGCATGCGGAAGAGCATAGAACAGTAATTTGCTATACGTCAATTAATTTATTGGCGTACGACATAGGCGTTGCTGACCTGAGCCTATGAGCGGCACAAGCGCCACTTCGCGGAGCCACCTGACGCCCCGAGCTGCCGGCAGGCGACCACTGCGCCTCCGAGATGAGACCCGGGCCTCACCGAACGAACCGCCATCCCCATGGATGTGATTTTCAATGCGGCCTTGCCGAGGCGTTGCCACCCGACGGGCGCGATCACGCGGAATGCTGCGCCGACGTGTTTCTGCGAGCGTTGAAGCCAGATGTGGATACGCGCAACTTGCCAGCCGACACATTTAATAGTGCTATCAAGCACATTAAGGGGATATGATTAGCGCCAGCACCGCCTCAAAGGTGACCACTTGGCTGCGCCTCCGCCCGGAAATGGGTTTGGGCGCGCCAAGCGGGTGACGCCCTTGACGGCAAGTGCGGCCGGGATCGCCGTCAAGGGCCCTTCCCATGTCGACCGAACCATGCAGAGGATTGCAGTGACAAAACACCACCGCCACGCAGCCGGCAGTGATACTGGGCTGCGCAGCGAACAAGGACCGAATTCCGGGGAGCACGCCGGACGCAGTGCAAATCCGATCATCAAAATCAGCGATCTGGCGTGGCTGGAATTCGAGAAACCCGATCTCGCGCGTGCCGAGACATTCGCGCGAGACTTCGGATTCACCGTGGCAGACAAAGACGACTCAGCCATCCATCTCCGTGGATCCTTCCCCGGAACGCCCTGTGTGGTGATCCGCAGGGGCCAACGATCCCGATTCGCAGGAGCGACGTTCAGAGCGGCGGATCGATCAGACCTCGATCGGTTGGCGCGCAAAACTGAGCATCGGGTGGAATCTGTGCACGGTCTCGTTGAGTGCGAGATCGTGCGTCTGTGTGACCCCAGTGGGTTTCGCGTCAGCGTGGTTTACCCTTCCGAGGAACTTCCGGGACTACCCGAACAGCAACCACATAAAATGAATACCGGCCTTAAGCCAGAGCGCGTCAATCGCGCTCAACGCCCACCCAGTGAGCCAGCAAGGGTGCAGCGTCTCGGCCATCTGGTCCTGGGGACGCCCCACCTAGCCCGTACGCTGGATTGGTATCTGGGCACCCTGGGGATGATCGTCAGTGATTTTCAATACCTTGAGGGGCAGCGGGAGCAAGGACCTACGCTCGCGTTCATTCGCTGCGACCGCGGATCAGTGCCGTCTGATCACCACACCCTGGCGCTACACCTTGGGCCAGTCGCGGAGTACGGCCATTCCGCTTATCAGGTAACCGATCTGGACGCGCTGGCGGTGGGCGGTGAGTTCCTCTCGCACCGCGGTTATCAGCGAGCATGGGGCATCGGGCGTCACCGGCTCGGCAGTCAAATCTTCGACTATTGGCGCGATCCCGACAGGCTGATGGTCGAGCATTTCACCGACGGTGACATGTTCGATAGCTCGGTGGAACCGGGGTGGGGACCGATGACGGCCTCTGGGCTCTACCAATGGGGTCCCCGGGTCGGGCGAGAATTTCTCGGAGCTAACGTTTCTCCGAAGTTGATCCGTGACGTCATCACAGCTCTGTTGCGCGATAACGACATCACTCCATCGCGACTGGCTGGGATGGCGAAGGGAATGAACAAGTGACTATGAGACAGTCCGCCGGAGTCAACGACGCAGTGAGGCACCCGTCCTAAAGCCCATCACGCCGACCCCCAATAATGGTCGTACCGCCGAAGGCACATTCGCGTCACGGTGCGTCCGGTCCGGTGATCCCATGGACGGAATATGCAACAGCCCTCCTGAGCACAGGTGCACAGTGGCACCTTCTCGTCAACAAGAACTCGCAGTAGGCGGCCGAGAATGGTCGCCGAGACGGAAAAGTGCACAAGAGCAGGACAAACTCGTACAGAAAGCAGGTCACGTAGGGCGTTTCAGCGGTGCATGGGGTGAAATGTCTGACTGATGCTGTGGTTACGTAGGCGGTTGCACGCAGAATCGGCGAGCAGGCCGCGCGCGCTGGCTATCGTCACGCCAGCGTGGTTGATTGCCAGTCCGGTGGTCATCACCAAGGTAGACTCTGACTTGTGGTGTGCGTCAGAGCTTTAACGTAATCCATCGTGTAGACGTGCCGGGGTGGTGTGTGAAACGTCGAGGTGGGCCTAAGCCGGAGCACAACACGGTTCTCAGCTCGGGCACCATTCTTGATCAGTGCGCGGACCTGGTCATCTGTCAGCTTTTCACCGGGCATGAGCTCGATACCCGAACCTGAACGTCCATACGCACCTTAGGGTCACGATCGATCTCGGCATCCCCATACACCTGTAAGTACGTGGGCGGTCACTGCGCATCGAGAACGTAAATACTGACATTGGGATTGCGCTGTACCGCTTGAGCTTTGGCCCGCTCGGCCATCGTTGAAATCAGGATCTCATCACCATCTGTGACGTAGTACACGACCGTCATGGCTGGACCATCTGTCCTTACGCGTGCATTCAAAGATGCACGTCCGGTGATCTTCGACAAATTGTCGACGTTCATCGCGATCCACGATATGTGCTTCGTCGTCCCGTTCGGTCAGGCAGCGATTGCCAGTCCCGCGGTAGCCGCCGAAAGCACGCCAAAAACCAACGCCGGCGCCCAATCCTTAGGCTTATCTCCATTGCGAACCAACACCACAATCGCACCCAGCATCAGAAGGAACAGACCTCCTGCCGCGGCAATCCCCAGGGGTCGATACGCGAAGCCGATGAGAAGGCCCGCGGCGGCGGCGAGCTCAAGCATGCCGATCAGCACGTACGAGTTTACAGAGAAGTTCACATGTTCAGCGAGGTTCCTCATCGCCGGCACGCGTAACAGCTTTGCGATTCCGAACACGAGGAACGAAACAGATAGAGCGATCGTGACGATGGTGTAGGCCAGCTTCATGGTATTCCTTTCATGGTTTGTTTTGTGCGGTATGTGCAGGGGGAGCGGTTGTCTCGGCTATCGCCGGCGGGCCCAGTATTGATGCAACAACTTCACACAACGAGGAAAAGGGGTCATCGGCCAGCCCTTGTGCGCGCCAAGCGATGAATCTGTCTGGACGCACAAGTACCGCTCCTCGCTCGCCGTGTCCGCGCCATTGGGTCCATGTCGACCGGAAGTCCAGGTAGTCGCCGTCGGTATGACCGATGCGCACCGCGTCGATCGGCACAGCCCACCGCTGCGCTAGTACCTTCGCGGCATCCACCCAGGCGTGTCCCTCCTGAGCCGCGATCAACAGGAAGCGGCCCGGTGCAACAAGATCCATCACAGCTATACGCTGGCCGTCGGGCGTCGACAGCCAGGTGTGGGGCAGGGGGTGGCCCGGGCGCGCAGCTGGCTGGTATATCCGTATCGGATCTGGATTCTGGGGGGCAGCGGACCCGTCACTGATGACGCAATCGGAACTGTAGGTGTAGCCGTATTCGATGTTGTGTTCGTTGAATTCCATCGTCTGTGCGGCCAGTGCTTGCATCACCTGACGTCGGTGCGCCGCATCAGCAGGGTCTTCGCTCCAGAGCCGACGGACATTGCTCCAATTGACCTCAGGGGAGTTGGACTGTTCGATACCGATCAGAGCGCTAGTTCTCAAGTGGTTCAGCGTATTTTCTATCGAGCGTTGCACGTTGGTGGCGCTAACCGGTTTGCGTTCGGCCTCGTAGGTGTCCAGTAGTCGCGGAGAAGCGTTGTCAGCCAGAACAAATGCGAGTTTCCAGGCGAGGTTGTCCGCGTCGTGAATCGCCGAGTTCAGGCCGAGGCCGCCGGTGGGGGGGTGCCGGTGCGCGGCATCGCCAAGAATGAACACCCGCCCTAGCCGAAAGCGGTCGGCGACAGTGCCTTCGATGACCCAGCGGGTGATGACATGCACCGTGCAGTCGAGATGTCCCACTCCGAGCGTGGCACGCATGTCGTCCATGACCTTGGCATCATCTAGGGAGCGAGGATCATCTATCGGGTAGGTGAGGTGGATGCACCATTCCTCGGATTTGGGTCCCCAGTGTGTCGGCCCCATGGGGGCCATAATCACGAACCGACCAGTGTCGGGCATGCGGTGGAAGCGCAGCAGCACATCAGAATCGCTGGCCCATCGCGATAGATCAACGCTCAGGTGGATTGTGACCATGCGACCGAGATCGGAGAGGCCCTCAGGGACGACTCCGAGAGCTGGGCCGACTGTCCGACCACCGTCGCATGCAAGCAGATATTGCGCACGCACCGTGTACTGTTCGCCTGTCTTATGGTCGATGATGGCGGCGCTGACCGCTTCCGAATCCTGTTCGACGCTGATCAGCTCGTGGCCGTAGTGCAGTCGCTCGGGCGAGGCCTTCTCTGCGCGTCTTCGCAAAATGGGTTCTAGGCGTGACTGCGGCAGGTTTGCGGGAAGACTCGGGCTGGCCAGTCGCCAGGCGTCGGCGCGGCCGCCAGCGCCGAACGATTCGAGGCGGTATAACCGGTGTCCGCATTCCGGCTGGTCACCGGCGAACCCGACATAGAAGCCGGTATAGACCATCTGGTGAGCCGGTGTGCCTTTCTCGTAAATCTCGCTGTCGACGCCGAGACCGCGGAATATCTCCATCGTGCGCTGGTTGAGGATGTGCGCTTTGGGCAGCGGCGAGGTGGTTTCGCGGCTACTGACCAGATAGGTGTCGACCTCGAGTTGTGCCAACGAGAGGGACGCCGCAAGACCAGCCGCGCCACCACCGACTATGAGGACCTGAACGTCGCAATCCGCCACTGAGGCTCCTTTGGTCGCTGCAGCGATTGAGTCTGGCGACATGCTAACACGCTCCCATGACATCCGACACATTTTTACTTGACGGGCATCATTTTAATTCTGCGATGGTTCGTCCACGAGGTAGCCCGGACCGCCCATACCGCGGACAGAGGTTGCGGACAGATGACATGATGTATCTTGACGATTGACATATTTCCGGCCTAGGCTCTTCCGAAGGCGCGATGAGGCGCGGTGCCTTATCACGTTGTGACAGAGCGAGACTCGTGGCATCACGCGAACACGGCGGAGCCGCGCACGAGTTTGGCCGAGGATCCACGTCAGTTAGCCGAGATGAGGAGATGCTATGAGTGAATTGAAGATTGCGATAATACTGGGGAGCACTCGGCCCAATCGAAACGGCGAGTCCGTTGCCAAGTGGATGCTGCACAAGGCGTCCACGCGCTCCGACGCCTCCTATGAGCTCATTGATCTGCGGGACCACCCGCTGCCCCATATGGACGAACCTCTGCCGCCCTCTGTCGGGCAGTATGCTGGCGAGCACACGAAGGCCTGGGCGGCCAAGATTGCGTCATACGACGGATTTATTTTCGTCACACCCGAGTACAACCACTCCACCTCTGCTGTACTGAAGAACGCAATCGATTATCTCTACGCGGAATGGGCCAACAAGGCGGCGGCATTCGTCGGCTACGGTTCCCTGGGTGGCGCGCGGGCTATCGAACAGCTGCGTACCGTGTGTAGTGAACTGCAGCTCGCCCACGTGCGCCAAACGCTGACGTTCTCTCTCTTCACTGACTTCGAGAACTTTTCCGTCTTCACCCCAGCAGCGGTGCATGACGCCGCCGCTGACACGATGCTCCATCAGCTCGAATCGTGGACGCGCGCAATGAAGGGTGTCCGAGCGTAGCCTGGTCGCGACGCCGTTGAGCAGCTGCTGGCGGTCGCGCTGCCGTTGAGCAGCTGCTGGCGGCGTGCAACGCCAAGTTGGCCGACGGTAATTACCGCGGCGATTGCAGCGCCGATGCGGTGACGCCTGATGTCCCTATGGCTTGCATATACCGCCGACTCCGACGGCTGGGACCCTGCTGAGAGCGGTCAGGGCTTTGCCTCCTCTGAAAGGCCTGATCAACAAAGCCGCGGTCCCGCCCTCGGCCGCGCGCATGTTTCAGTGCCTTTTGCCGGCGATGCTCAATTCCGTTGTCGTACGGTACGTTTCCGCGGCGGTTTCTTGGCTTCGGCACTCCCCGCTTGTAATCCGCCGACAAAGAAGTCCGCACACAGTTCGCTGTGCGCCCGCACCTCTTTGGGATCGAGTGGATCGACTGGGGAGAAATGGCGAGCCAACGGCGCAAGGGTGAACGGTGCACCTGCGCCATGGGTTAGCAACAAATGAAATGTTCTCGGGGGTACCTTGCGTATCCGGCCCTCGGCGGCGAGGTGTTCAAGGAGTCGCTCACACGGTCTCATCGCGGGTTCGATATATTTGCTGTAGATGTAGGTGAGCCGCTCAGTGTCCTGGCGACCTTCGATATTCATAAGGCCCAATAGCTCGGGATGGTCGGCGGAGTAGGTCAAGAACACGCGCACGAAAATGCGGACCTGCTCGAGCGGGTCGGACAAGGTGGGATCGAACGCGGTAAGCATGCGCTGGGCAAGCGGCCCAAAAGCCCAGTCGACCGTCGCGTACCACAGCGCTTCCTTGGATCCGAACCGCCCATTAAGTAGATTGTGGCTGCCCCCGAGTTCACGGTTGAGCGTGCGAAGCGCAACGCCGTCGAAGCCCAAGGTGGCGAACGCTCGGAGCGATACTTCGAATATCTGCTCCAACGACGCAGGCGATTCTTGTGCGCGCGGGCGTCCGGGGAGTCTGCGAGGCACACGCTTCGCAGGCGACCTCACCGCCTTCTTGGTCGTCGAAGAAGTACTCACGTCACCGAGCCTACTCGATCGACAAATATTTATTTGGCACATTTGAGGTCTTGCGCAGGTCCGATTGACGTCGTCAAGGCGTGAAGCAGAGATATGGCCACAACTGAAGGGCGCCGTCGACATCGCGCGGGGTCGCATCGCGGTGTCGTCCGGTGACGTCGCCGATCGGTGCCAGCTTGGGGTTGCGCCAGATGCGTTCGGCCTCGCGGTAGAAGGCCGCGGTGTCGCGCACCGAACGGGACACCACCCCGTTGACGACGACGCCCACCGGCATCCGGCGCAGCGTCGCGTCCAGGGGCAACCGCCCGCGCGACGGTTTGAGCCCGACCAACCCGTTGCAGGCGGCCGGAATTCGGATCGAGCCGCCGCCGTCGTTGGCGTGCGCCATGGGCACCACGCCGGCGGCGACGAAGGCACCCGATCCCGACGACGACGCTCCGGCGGTGTAGTCGGTGTCCCACGGGTTGCGGACCGGGCCCAGGCGAGGGTGTTCGGCCGACGCGCTGAAGCCGAATTCGGACAGCTGCGTCTTGCCCACCGAGGTCAGCCCGGTGGTGAGATAGAGCTGAGTGAACACGCTGTCGGCGACGGCATTGCGGCGCGCCCACGCATCGGTGCCGTGCATCGAAGGCTGCCCGGCGACGTCGATGTTGTCCTTGATGAACGTCGGGACGCCGCCGAAGTAGCCCGCCACCGGCGTTCGGCGACGATGCCCGCGATCGCCCGCACCGAGGCCGTCGACCCGCTGCTGAGTAGGTCTCGTTCTGGTAGTCGCCGAATGCCATGGAAAAGACAATGCCAGGCGGCCGTCAGGCTGACGAGTTCGCCGACTCCGCCTGCGCCAGCTCTTTCTTCCACTGCCGGAACGTCTCTTCGGTGCGGCCGCGGCGCCAGTAGCCCGAGATCGATGACGCCCACTTGGCGTCCACGCCCCCCTCTTTGCGGATGTAGAGCCGCAGATTGTGCATGACGGCCTGGGCCTCGCCGTGGATGAAGACGTGCACCTGTCCCGGCAGCCACGGGGCGCTCGACTAGACAAGTCGCGTCGCTGCTGCAGCTTGGCCTGTGGCGACGGCGTTAAATCCGCATTCGACAGGTGCAGTCGATCCATTACCGAGACAATGAACGAATGAGTGAGGCTGACGATCTGGATATTCCGCCGCGGACGCCGTCGTCGCGACCGTTGTCCGCGGGCATCAAGCCGTTGCTGGTTCTGGCGAAGATCCGCGGGATCATGGACGCCTTCACGCTCTCTGAGCCCGAATTGACCCTCAGCGAGATTCGGGCCCGCACCGGTTATCCGACGTCGACAGTGCAGCGACTGGTGGCCAATCTGGTGGCCGAGGAATTCCTTGATCGGATTGGCGATCGGTTCCGGATCGGGGCCCGGGTCGCGTACTGGGCGGCTCCGGTCGCAAGCAGCATGGGCCTGCTGGAGGCGGTCTCACCGGCGCTGGAGTCGCTGCGCGACGCCAGCGGAGAGACGGCCTGCTTCTTCCGGCGAGAAGGCCCGTTCCGGGTTTGTGTCGCTATCGCCGAGACACGCCATGGGATCCGCCGCGAGATGCATGTCGGCAAGATCGTCCCGCTACACGTCGGGTCGGCGGGACGGGTGCTGATGGCGTGGGACGACGATGCGCTGCGGGAAGTGCTGGCGTCCGACTTGGCCCGGTTCACCGACGCGACCGTGACTGACCCAGATGTGTTGCGCGCCAACGTCGAAGAAGCACGGCGGATGGGCTTTGCGATCACCAGCGGCGAACGTGACGAGGGCGCTACCGGCGTCGCGGCGCCGGTGTTCGACGCTCGCGGTCAAGTGTTGGGTGCGCTGATGATCAGCGGACCCAGCTTTCGGTTCTCGCCTGAACTCGCCGAGCGGTGGGCCGACAACGTCGTTGGCGCGGCCGACCAGGTGACACGCACCCTCGGCGGCCGCCTCCCGTATTGAGTCGGCATTGCTATTACGCGACGGTCGCTAGCCGGCGGCCGGGGGACGCGGGATGACGGTGGGCCGCACCCCATATCGGGGCGCCCTGCCGGCTCCTCCGTCACCTGCCCCGGCGCCGCCGAGCGGCATGCCGCCAAGGATGTTCGCCGGCCGCGCGTCCGCGACCTCCCTGATATTGCTGACCGGCGGCAGAGTCGCCCCGAGGTGTGGTGCCTCCGCCAGGGTGGTCTCGGCCCAGACCGGGGGGACCGACAAGCGCCCGACGGAGGCCGCGTTGCCCAGCGTTCCCGCAACTGGAGCGGCGGCTCCGGCCAATCCCGGCCCGACTGGCGGGGCTGCGACCGCTGGCGGGGCCACTGCCGGTGCAGCAGCACCGCCAAGCGCGCCTGTGGATTTCGCGATCGAAACGAAGGTGTTGGCGATGCCGGCGGAGAAGAAGGGCAGGCCTTCGGTGTTGTAGAAGGTGGTGGAAAACGGCGCGTAGAAGGTGAAAAGATCACCCAGCCATCCCAGCGGGCCCGAGGTGAGTGCGTCTTTCACCGGATCATCCGGCGGGTTGGGCGCCGGGGCGTCCGCCAGTCTGGAACCGGTGGACAGCTTGTTCAGCGCCGAGGTGATCTTGCCGTTCAACGTGTTGTGCGCCGTGCCCGCCGAGGTACCAGTGGCCGCGGTGACCGAGGCGGCCTGTTGGGCCGTACCAGCCGGATTGGTCGTATGGGGTGCCGAGGTAAACGGTTTGATCGCCGAGATGTTCGCCGATCGGCCCGCATAGTTGTACATCGTGGCCGCGTCGGTTGCCCACATCTCCCCATACTGGGCTTCTAAAGCTGCTATGGCCACGGTGTGTTGGCCCAGCACGTTGGTGGACAGCAGCTGCGCCAGAGTGACGCGGTTGGCCGCGATCAGCGGCGGCGGCACGATCGCGGCGTGCGCCGTTTCGAAGGCCGTCACAGCGGACATGGCTTGACTGGCCGCATGCTCAGCGGCTGCGGCGGTAATTCTCATCCATTCCACATAACGGTTGGCGGCCTCCGCCATCGATGTCGCGGCCTGCCCCGACCACTCCTCGCTGGACAGCGTTTTCACCACCCGGTCGTAGGCTACGGCCGCCGAATTGAGCTCCGCGGCAATGGCATTCCACCCAGAAGCCGCCCCCAACATCGACGCTGAGCCCGAACCCGCATACATTAACCCCGAGTTGATCTCCGGCGGTAACGCCCCAAAGTCGACCATCACAAGCCCCCTCAACCAGCTGCGATCGCGTTAGCGGCCTCGGTGGCCGCATACGATCCCGAGCTGACATTCAGTGTGTTGACGAACATCTCGTGGATCGCCATCGCCTGTGCACTGACCTGCTGAAACTGTTGTGCATGGGCTGCAAACTGCGCCGCGGTCAGTATCGACACGTGGTCTGCGGCAGCCGGAATCACCCCCGTCGTCGGCGCCGCCGCCGCCGCGTTCTGAGCCGCAACCGCGGCGCCGATCGCCCGCAATGCACCAGCCGCTGCCGCCAACGCCTCTGGTTGCGCGGTAACAAAGGACATATGATCTCCTTACTCAATCACCTTCCGGCTCAACGAGCCTCTAGATTTCTGGCATCGACAACGGTCGGATCCCGCTCCGGACGATCACCACCGAAGACTTTGATGTTCTTATCGTGTTCAGGGCCATGGCCTTATCCTGCCGATGGTGGACGAGCAGTGAAGCGGGGGCGAAATCCGTATTCGCGGGGCGGCAAGCCGCCGCGGTCACGTCTGCCGCGAGCCGGCGCTATTTGGCGGAGCAGTGACTGCGGTCCGTTCGACGAGCCGCTGACATCCTCTATGCCGATGGCCTGGACGAGAGAGTCTTCTGCTGCTTTGGGAACTGTCGCCGCCCACCTCGTCGGAACCGACAGCGAACCGATCTTGTCTGACGTAGCCAGGTTTGCCGAGACCAGACCACCACCGAGCATTGCCGGCGCCGTGAGGGCGGGCGATGCGGATAAGCCAGCTGCGGCCCCGACGGCGAGATGCTCAGGCCACAGCGCACTCATCTGGGAGAAGATCAGACCTTGCAGATAGGTCATCGGCCAGAAGGTGACGTCCAGGACGCCGAACAGAAGCCCTTTTATCTGACTGGACAACGTATTGACCATGTCGTTGAACGATGACTGTGCCGCCGACGGTCCTCCAGTCCCCGCCGCCGTGGCCGCGGCCTGGGCGACCGCGGCCTGCTGTTGGGCCAGTCCGGCTTGCTCGGTGGTCTGGGTCGGCTCGGTGAAGGGGGCCAATTGCGAAGCCGTCGTCGCGGAACCGGCATAGGTGTACATGGCGGCGGCGTCTTGGGCCCACATTTCGGCGTATTGGGCCTCGGTCGCCGCGATCGCCGCGGTGTGCTGGCCGAAGAAGTTCGTCGCGACAAGCAACGCCAACAACGCGCGGTTCGCGGCGATCACGGTCGGCGGGACCGTCATCGCGAAAGCGGCCTCATAGGCCGCCGCGGCAGCGCTGGCCTGCGCGCCCGCCTCGTCAGCCAATGCGGCGGCACCACTTAACCACGCGACGAAGGGGGCGACACCGGCCATCATCAGCTGAGATGCCCTGCCCAGCCACTGCGAGGTGGTCAGCTCGGCAGCCACCGACGAGTAGCCGGACGCGCTCGAGGTCAATTCGGCCGCCAGGTCATGCCAGGCCGCGGCTGCGGCCACCATCGGTCCCGAGCCCGCGCCGGTATACATCCGGCTCGAATTGATCTCCGGCGGTAACGCCCCGAAGTCAATCATCGATTCTCCTCACCAGGTGTCGGTGATGGGCGCCGATTCCCGTCATCGAGTTGGCGCCCCGGTGATTCGTCGTCTTCGCGTGCGCCCTCACCGCGCCGTTACCCGTCGGGCCGATCGGCAATATGCGTACCGGGTTGATCTCATCGACGCTGCGTCGCGAGGTGCGCGGGCCCAGGGTGAGCACCGCGATGATGGCGATGGCCAAGGCGACCGCGACGACGGTGAACATCGCGGCAGCGCCGTAGCTGTCGAGAACCGGAATGAGAATGAATGGCGATGCGCCGCTGGACAACCGGGACAATGAATAGGTCCAACCGACCGCGGTGGCGCGCACCGCCGTCGGGAAAATCTCCGCCTGGTACACGTGGTAGACGTTGGAGAAGACATTGCTGGTCGCGGTGGTCAAGAACCCGAACAGGATGATCAGCAGCACCGACGATTGGGTCGCGAACATCAGACCGAACGCGGCGACCGCCACGATGGAGCCGACCAGCAGGAATTTGCGCTCGAACCTCGCCATGAGCGGGATAGCCATCACCGATCCGACCGGATACCCAATGAACGACAGCGCGCTGAACAGCATCGAGGAGGTGATGGGGTAGCCGCGATGCACCAGCACCAGCGCCGACAGGGTGCCGAACCCGTAGTATCCGAAGGTCTGGAACAGGTGGAACAGCGCCAGCATCACCAGTCGACGGATGTACGGGGCATGCCGCAAGAGCGTCGTCGCGGACGGACGAGGGCCGGGCCGTGCCACGATACCGCGTGGGCTATCCGAAGTGCTCTGCACGCCAGTCATATTCGATCCAGCGGTGAACTTGGCCAACGCTCGCTGCGCCTCGTCGAAACGTCCCGCGTCGGCAAGCCAGCGGGGGGACTCGGGCAGCCACCGGTTCAGCGCGTAGACGATCGCGGCGCCCGTCGCGCCGATGGCCAGCAGCCAACGCCAGCCCGCGACACCGAGCGGCGAGTGTCCGGTCAGCCAAACCGACAAAAACCCGGCGAACGGCACGGCGAGGTAAGAGCACGTGTAAGCCGACGCGGCCAGTCGGCCGCGGCGTGCCTTGGGCAGCACATCGGCAAGATAGGAGTCGGCAACCGGATACACGGCACCGACGCCCACGCCGGCCAGGAACCGGGTGACCACCAGCACCGCCGGGGACGGCGCGAAAGCACCGGCCAGTGAGAACGCCGAAAACCAGCCCAGCCCAAGCAGAAACGCCTTGCGCCGTCCGATCCGGTCCGCCAGTCGCCCGAAAAACGCTGCACCGAGGAACATTCCGACGAAGGCCGAGGCCAGCACCAGCTTGAGCACCGTGCCGCGTACGCCGAAGTCGTGCCGCAGGGCGGTACTCATGGTGCTGGACAAGAAGATCTCGTACATCTCGAAGAACAGGCCCAGGCCCACAACGACGACGATCTTGCGGTGCACCGGGCCTACCGGCAGGCGGTCCAGGAGTTCGCCGACGGTGCTGCCGCTCATGGACATGACTGGTGGTTTGGTCATTCCCGACTTTCTCGTCGTCAAGTGCTCACCAACTCGCGCCCTACGAAGTGGTTCGCTGCTTGCAATGTGATTAGGGCTACATCGCCCGACTGTAGTGGATTGGGTCACCTTAGGAAAGACTTGTGGCGCCATCATGTAGGTTTTAATGCACGATGTGGTTAGTTTTAATGCACCAAGTGGTTAGAGAGGTGTGAAACATGGACAGATTCAATGGCGGACCACTGGACGGCGTGCGCGTCCTCGAGCTCGGCAACTACATCGCCGCACCGACCGCCGGACGGCTCCTGGCCGATTTCGGCGCGGAAGTGATCAAGATCGAACGACCCGAGACCGGAGACGAGCTGCGCACCTGGCGGCTCTACTCGGGCACGACCTCGATGTTGTTCCGGACCATCAACCGCAACAAAAAGTCTGTGGTGTTGGACCTCAAGACCGAGCACGGGCAAGCGGCGGTGCGCGAACTCGCCCGCTCCTGCGACATCGTCCTCGAAAACTTCCGGCCGGGGACCCTGGAGAAGTGGGGCATCGGCCCGGCCGAACTGAGTGCGCAGAACCGGGAACTGATCATCGTGCGCCTCTCGGCCTACGGCCAGACCGGACCACGAAGCCGGCAACCGGGATTCGCCGCGGTCGCCGAGGCGACGGCGGGGCTGCGCGCCCTCACCGGCGAACCGGATCGCCCGCCATCACGCGTCGGCGTATCCATCGGCGACTCGATCGCGGGTCTTTATGCCGCATTCGGCGCGTTGGTGGCGATGCAGCAACTCCGAAAAGACCGTATCGCCGGACGACCCACGGCCCTTGCCGACCGCACCGTGGACGTCGCGTTGACCGAAGCGATCTTTTCGATGATGGAATCGTTGGTCCCCGAATACGAGGCTTATCGCGTCACCCGCGCCCGGTGTGGCGGGCGCTTGGAAGGTGTAGCTCCGTCGAACGCCTACCTATGCCGCGACGGCCGATGGGTAGTCATCGCCGGCAACGGTGACGCCATCTTCCGGCGATTGATGAGGTTGATCGGCCGCCCCGACCTGGCCGACGCCGCGCGGCTGAGCAACAACGCGCAGCGCTGGGAGGCGCGCGACGAACTCGACGACGTGATCGGCCGGTGGACGGCGCAACTGCCCGCCGATCACGTGCTCGCCGCGCTGGACGCCTCCGACGTTCCCGCCGGTCCGATCAACACCGCGCCCGACATCGCCGCCGACGAACAGTTTCTGGCGCGCGGCATGATCCAGCGCATGCCCGTATCCACCGGCACCGAGATCCTGCCCGACGTCGCATTCCCGGGCATTGTGCCGCGCATCGGCGACGGCCCGCGTGAAATACAAAGCCTCGGACCGGATCTGGGCGAACACACCGAGGAGATCCTGGGCGTTTTGGACACCGATCTGCGCCTCGCCGGACTCGACACCCCGGAGGTGGCCAGATGAACCCCTCAGTCCAACTCCGTGACGTCACCCTGCGCGATGGCCTGCAACTCACCGGCAAGCCCCTCGACACGGAGCGAAAAGTCGAGTTGGCACGACTCCTCTTGGCCTCGGGCATCGACGCAATCGAGATCGGCGCGATGGCACGACCCGACTTGGTGCCACCCATGGCAAACACCCTCGACGTCATCGCGTCACTGACTCCCGGGGAGCTGCAACGGTGCTGGGTGTGGACGGCTACGCCGCGAGGCATCGCCCGCGCGATCGAGGCGGGCGCACGCAATTTCCAATACTGCGTGTCGGTCAGCGACGAACACAACCGTGCCAATGTCGGACGCACCACCGCTGACAGCATGGCTGCCCTTCCGGAGGCCGTCGACCTTGTCACGGCCGCCGGTGGCCAGCTACAGCTGACCCTGGCCACCGCGTTCACCTGCCCGTACAGCGGCGCCGTCGATCCGCAGCGCGTGCTCGACCTGGTCACCGACGAGCGCGCGGCGGCCGTCGCAAGTGTGGTGCTGTGTGACACGCTCGGCCAGGCCACGCCCGACGACGTGCAGCAGCTCGTCGAACTCGTTGGCGACGTTGCGCCGTATCACGGGATCGTCTTCCACGGGCACGACACGTGGGGCATGGGAGTCGCCAACACCCTGGCCGCTATCCGAGCAGGCGCCACCATGGTCGACGGAGCGCTCGGTGGTCTGGGGGGTTGTCCTTTCGCGCCGGGAGCAAGCGGCAACGCCTCCACCGAGGACCTGCTGTTTGCGCTGCAACCCCGATACCTAACTCCGGCGGTATTCGCCGACGTCGTGATCGCCGCAGGGCGGCTCCTGGCGCAGCTCGGCGAGCCGAACCGTTCGAAAGCCTCCCAGGGTGCGCGGTCGACCGCGAGCGCGTTCGAATGGTCAATCAGCCAGGAGCTTTCTGCCTGAGCTGGTTGGCCCGGACGATTCGCCAGCGCCGATCCTGGCGCTGCGCCAACCGGTCAATTCAAGCCGGCCAACTCGCCTCGAAGTGGCTCGCCGACGCGGCGCTGCTCACGCTCCAGGTCGCCAAAGGCGAATTCGATCACTGCTGCCAGGATTCGCGGCGCCAACTTATTCGAGGTCACGTTTGGCGGGGACGGCGGGTTGCTGGTAGACGGTTTGCTCGTCCTGAGCATCGGAAGTCGACCCGTCTGGTGTACCGCGCGGGCCCTGCGCCTGGGTGAGCGGCGTCGTTAATGCGTTGTGGCTCCGTCGATGTGGCTGCCGCAAGGGTTCGATCCGGATCCCCAAGCGATGGCATCTTATCCACCACAACAGTGCGCTCTTCATCGGCGTGCGATTTGGGGCGCGCTACGACGATGGTGCGCTCGGCGTCGTCAGGCGTTGCAGCAGAGCCGGATCGGGCGCCATCGTCACCTCCGGGTGCCAACGACCCTGCGGCGCTGGTGGTCTCGCCATCGTTCGGTTTTGGCGCCACCATACTCGCGAGCTCTCGTCGGTACCCAGCAGGCGCAGGTGTCTGGTGTGCCGAGTGGGCATCTGAGCTCTCCCTCACGTGCGAGTCGGATAGGTTCATGCAGTCGGCACGATCAATGACAAGATCGCCGGGAGCCCTGGCAAGCACAAGGGCTGTACGCCAGCGCTTCACGTATTTGTTCAGCCCGCCCATGGCAGTCAACACTAAAGCCAACCAGGCGCTGTCGGCCTTCGCGTCGCGGCTAGACTGCTGTACCTTTGCGCAACCGAAACGGCGAGCAGATTTGGCCTCGATACAGCCGCAGATCACTCGCAGCCGCGCAGCAGGGCGACGTCGGAAACCAACTGAATATGCTCGGCCATCGCCCGGGAGGCCTCTTGTGGATCCTGGCGACGCACGGCATCGGCGATCCGACGATGGCCCTCCAGCGAGACCCGCGGCCGGTTCTCCTGCGACAGCGACTCGATGCGGGTTTCCTTTATGAAGCCGGCGATTTCGCGCATCAGCTTGGCTAGAAGCGACGAGTGCGCCGCGGCGGTGATGGCCTCGTGGAACATTTCGTCGCCGACGACTCCCCTGTCGCCCGCATCGATCTCCGCCTGCATCCGCGCGACCGCCGCGTCGATCGCGGCCATGTCCGCCTCGCTACGCCGGGAGGCGGCCAGGGCAGCGAGCTTTACCTCGAGAGCCTCTCGGGCCTCGATCACGTCGGGAAGCCGGTCGGCGTGTTCTCGCAGCGCCTCGATGGCGCGCTCTTCGGTCGGGCGGCGGACAAGGATGGCGCCATCGCCGTGCCGGACCGACAGCACGCCCTGGACCTCGAGCGCCACCAACGCCTGGCTGAGCGAAGCCCTGCTGACGCCGAGTTTGGCAGCAAGATCCCGCTCGGCGGGCAAGCGGTCCCCGGGGGTCATGTCTTTGTCGGCCATGTACGCGCACAGCTGCTCCACGATGACTTCGTATAGCCGAGGACGCGTCACGGGGCGAAGTTGCTCAACCACTCACTCACCTACTCTCTCCACCAACCATAGCGCCCGCCTGTGCCGGTGTGGCTGTCGCCACATGGGGCATTTGACAGTGATGCGGCGCACTGGTTTACTGACTAGACCAATACGCCACTAGGTGCTGCGACCCCGCGGCGGTACCGGACAGGCCGGTTTTCATCACCGGAGCGCGACCCAGGAATCGAGATCCACCGTGACGCTCAGCCAAAATCGGTCCCACATCAATGACGCCGGCACCGCAGGCCACAACGTCAAGCCCGTCCGGTTGACCAAAGCCCAGCAGCGCGCCTTCTGGGGGTCGTTCGGCGGTTGGGCCATGGACGGCTTCAACTGGACCGTCTTCGGCCTTGTCCTCGCCCCCACGATGGCCACCCTGCTCCCGCGCGCGGGCATCGAGGCCACGCCCGCCAACGTCGGCTGGTACGGGCAAATCAGCGCCGCCATATTCCTGCTGGGCTGGGGATGTGCGGCTATTTGGGGACCGATTGCGGACCGCTTCGGACGAAAGCCGGCCATGACCACCTCCATCCTCATGTACGGAATCTTCACCGCCCTCGCCGGCACCGCGAGCAACGTATGGGAGTGGAATGGCTATCGATTCCTCACGGCCATTGGCGTCGGTGGTGAATGGGCCATGGCCGGGACGCTGTTGGCCGAGGTGTTGCCTGAGCGGGTGCGCGCTCGGTTCGGCGGTGCCATGCACTCGGCGGCGTACGTGGGTGTACTGGTGGTGTCGGCGCTATACCTGGTGGCCGGACCGCAACTCGGCTGGCGGGGCATGTTCCTCGTCGGCGGGATTCCCGCCCTAGCGGTTTTCATCATCCGCCGTACAACGCCCGAGCCGGAGCGCTGGCAACAGGCCGCCGACGACGCGCATCGGCGCTCGTTCTGGCAACCCGTCATCGAGATCCTCACCCCGCCTTACCGGGCGCGCACCCTGGGCAACCTGCTGCTGCTCGCGGTCTGCGTGATCGGACTGTGGGCCGGAGCCACCTACGTCCCCACGGCCATGACCACGCTGGCCCACCATGCCGGCTACGGGCAGGACGCCGCGGTACGCCTTGCCGGTATCTCCGCGATGACGGTTGCCGCATTCACGATCATCGGCTGCTTCATCGTCCCCCGCCTGGCCGACCGGTATGGGCGCCGCCGGACGTTGGCAGCGTTGTTCGGGCTGATGGTCATCGGCGCCGTGGGCACCTACGGGGTGGCCTACCCGCTCCAGTCGATCGCGCTCGCCTTCGTATTCCTGCCGATCCTGGGCTTGGGCGGTGCCAACTTCGCCGTCTTCACGATTTGGCTTCCCGAGCAATATCCCACGCGGATGCGGGCCACCGCGTTCGCCTTCGCGACCACGTTCTCCCGATGGTTCGCCGCGATCGGCACCTTCCTCATCGGTTACGGCATCCATGCCACCGGCTCGCTGACGATCCCCATCAGCCTCACCGCCGTTGTCTTCGTCCTCGGTATCGCCATGGTGCGGCTGGCGCCCGAGACCCGCAGGCACGCCCTGCCCGACTGAGCGGGCTCGGTCCCACTTCCTCTTGCAAAACGCTTGACACCACAGGTCAGGTTTGGTTCGATAATTGGATAGTCCACTAGGTCACTAGGCCAAGGCGGTGTCATGGCATCCACAATCCCAACCTCTATGCGATCCGAACCGCCCGGACCACTTGCGGGCCTGCTCGTCGTCGATCTCACCCGCGCCCTGGCGGGACCGCACGCGGCGATGATGCTGGGCGACCTCGGCGCCGACGTGATCAAGGTGGAGAACCCGATGGGTGGTGACGACACCCGCGGTTGGGGGCCACCGTTCGTGGAACCGGCCACCGGTGACCGGGAGTCCACCTACTTTCTCTGCGCGAACCGCAACAAACGGTCGGTGACCCTCGATCTCAAAGACGCCGCCGGCAAGGCCGCACTGCGCGCCTTGCTTCGCCGAGCCGACGTGCTGATCGAGAACTTTCGTACCGGCGTCCTTGATCGGCTTGGCTTTTCGCTACAACACCTCGCCGAAATCAATCCGCGGCTGGTCGTGTTGTCCATCACCGGTTTCGGCCATGACGGACCCGAGGCGGCACGGCCCGGCTATGACCAGATCGCCCAGGGCGAGGCGGGGTTGATGTCGGTGACGGGCTCGGGACCCGATGACCTTCAGCGGGTCGGCGTGCCCATCGCTGACCTGCTGGCGGGCATGTACGGCGCCTTCGGAATCCTCGCCGCGCTGCTGGAGCGCGAACGCACCGGGCGCGGCCAGGTGGTGCGCTCGTCGCTGCTCGCCGCCGTGGTGGGAGTGCACGCGTTTCAGGGCACCAAGTGGACCGTCGGCGGCGAGGTCGGTCAGCCCACCGGCAACCATCATCCGTCGATCTGCCCGTACGGAGCCTTTGAGACCGCCGACGGCGCCGTGCAGATCGCGGTCGGCAGCGAGGGACTGTGGCGAAGGTTCTGCACGGGATTCGGCTTCGATCCCGCGGCGCCGGGAATGGCGTCGAACCCGCAGCGGGTGGCCAACAGCAAGCGGGTGAACGAGATGGTCCAGGCATCGTTCGCGCTCTACCCGACCGGCGAACTGCTGGCCAAGCTGGAGGCAGTTGGGGTGCCCGCCGGTCGGATTCGAAGTATCCGAGAGGTTTATGAGTGGGCGCAAACCCGCTCCCAGGGGCTGCTCATCGAGGTCGAGCACGCCACGTTGGGAGTCATTGCCCTACCGGGCCCGCCGTTGCGGTTCTTCGACACCGACGGATCCGAACGGACCCGCCGGCAACACACCGCTCCGCCGGTGCTGGGTGCCGACAATGGCCTGATCGCGACGATGTCGGGCGAGCAACGATGAGCCGGCTGGGTGCGCACGACGTCGTCGCGCTGGTCACCGATCCGGGATCGTGGCAATCCTGGGACCAGCCGCCCATCGAGGTGGCGGCCGACCCCGAGTACGCCGCAGATTTAGCGCGTGCGCGGGCCAAGACGGGGCTCGATGAGGCCGTAATCACCGGCGTCGCAACAATCCTCGGTCGCCGTTGTGCAATGTTGTTGTGCGACTTCGGTTTTCTCGGCGGCTCGATCGGAGTAGCGGCCAGCGATCGCCTCACGACCGCGATTCGGCGGGCCACCGCGGAGCGGCTGCCGTTGCTGGCGTTCCCGACATCCGGCGGTACCCGGATGCAGGAAGGAACCACCGCGTTCGTGCAGATGGTCAAGATCACCTCCGCCGTCGTCGCCCACAAATCCGCGCACCTGCCGTACCTGGTCTACCTACGCGACCCCACCACCGGAGGGGTGTTCGCGTCATGGGCGTCACTGGGGCACGTCACCTTCGCCGAACCCGGCGCCCTGATCGGCTTTCTCGGCCCGCGTGTCTACGAAACGCTCTACGGCCACCCGTTTCCCGCCGGCGTCCAAACCGCCGAAAACCTTTACCATTGCGGGCTGGTGGACGCGGTTGCGCCACTGGAAGAACTCGCCGGGATGGTGAATGGAGCGCTGGCTATCATCGCACGCGGCCGCCGTACCACCACCTCGCCGGTAGCAGTGCATGCAGAGCCGGCCGACATCCCGGCGTGGCAGTCGGTGACGGCTTCCCGCCGCCCCGAGCGACCGGGCGTTCGCGAGCTCCTCGACCATGCCGTCACTGGCGTGCTGACACTCAACGGCACCGGACAGGGCGAGAACGATCCTGGACTGCTGCTGGCGCTGACCCGTTTCGGAGACATGCCCTGCGTGCTCCTCGGGCAGGATCGCTACGCCCAGACCCCCGGCGCCCCGCTCGGCCCGGGAGCGTTGCGGCAGGCCCGTCGCGGTATGCGCCTTGCCACGGACCTAAACCTGCCATTGGTCACGGTGATCGACACCGCCGGCGCAGCGCTGTCGAGGGAAGCCGAGGAAGGCGGGCTGGCCGGTGAAATCGCTAGGTGCATCGCCCAGCTGGTCTCACTTGAAGTGCCCACTGTCTCAATACTTCTCGGCCAAGGCACCGGGGGCGGAGCGCTTGCGCTGGTCCCCGCCGATCGCATCCTCGCCGCTCAGCACGGGTGGCTCTCACCGCTTCCGCCGGAGGGGGCGAGCGCGATCTTGTGCCGCGACATCGACCACGCACCCACCATGGCGGCCAAACAAGGCGTCCGGTCCACCGACCTGTTGGCACACGGGATCGTCGACTACGTCATCGCCGAATACCCCGACGCCGCGACCGAGCCGCGGCCCTTTTGCCAGCGCGTCGGCGCCGCCATCCGGAACGAACTCACGGCACTCGCAGACACCGACCCCGCGCGACGACTCGCCGAACGCAGGCTGCGATTCGACAGGATCGGACGTCTTCCCGCCCTCGCGCCAGCCGGCTAGCGGTCATTCGCACGGTGGCCCGGGGCGGCCAGCACAGTTCGCCCACGCGACGATTAACCTAACCCAGTGAATCTTGATGGCAATGCCGCTCCATTCGCGAAGTGTGCGGCGCCTCCCTGCTCGCCGTGCGGTCACGGTGGTCTGACAGCGCGGAGAACTGCTGCAGGTCAACAAGATCGGCTACCGCGACGTAGATGCGGGTCTGCCGATGCAGCGCGGTTTAAGAGGTACTGAAGACCCTGGGAGCAACGATCGCGTCCCCGCCTGAATAGCCAGATCCAGAAGACGAACATAATGCGCTCCCCGGTACGTGGGAGATAGCGCGTTGGCTTACGGCCAGACTTGGACCAGTCAAAGTCGGCCGAGGTCCTAGTGACCCAGCACCAACCCAGTGGGACCTTCCGCGAAAGCTTCGGTTCTGGCCGTGAATTCGCGCATTTGCAGCGACCAGTAGTGGGAGTGCTGCGGTGCTAAGTCCGCTGAATCGCCGAAGGTTTTCAAGGTGGGCAGTGTCCACAACAGACGGTCTTTGAAAAGCCGGCCGGTTTGCTCATTCGGGACGAATTCAACGGTGCCCAGCACGGCTGGTCGTAACCGTATAACTGCGTCTCGTTGTGCTTGGTCGTAGCGGGCACGCACCAATTCGCCAGACTCAAACCCACTAATTCCCGCTTGTTGACGACCTGGTCGATGTGCTGGTCTAGGAACGCAAGAAGGAACGGCATCCCGGTGGCTATGACGATGGTGTCCATCATCTTCTGGCATCGCACTTGACTCATCGGCGTCATCCGGTGGATGAGTGCAGTCGTTGTAGACCGGCGTCACATGGAATCCGTCCACGACAGCAGATCATTCGTCACTGTGACGAATGATCTGCTGTCGTGGTGGTCTGGTTCGGGCGGGACAGTCTAAGTTGGTCGACCAAATGCCGCCTGAGAACCGGCCGGTTATCGGCTCGGGCACGCGGTCAGATGACGGAGTAGCCGAGCCGTTCTGCGCTGCCGGCGTGCCGCGAGATCAAGGCGGAATACGGGTGGCCAGCGAATCGGCTGTTATAGCGAAAGCCGTCGAGATCGGGGTGCGCAGCCCTCTTCTTGCCCACAAACTAGGCGTATGTTAGCCAAGCGGTCAGTGTCGGCGCGGCGTCAGCGAGCAAATCGGCAAGCCGGGCAAGCCCGACTGGCGTTGGCGGGGGGCCGGCGATTATTTGGACAGGCTGTGCCATATCACGGACGGACCGGCTTGTGCTGAATACGTCACTGTGACGAAATATGGTCGGCACCATATGGTTTCGATGAGGGCCATCCCAGCGTATTAGCCGCAACGATGACGTGTGGTGCAACGCGGGGCGCGACAGCCTTGCATGCATCGGCGGCGAGTTGTTTCGCGGCGAATCTCTAGAGCCGACTAGCTCTCGTGTTGAGCGGCCGTCATGTTGCGCTGACCATACCAGCGGTGCCCACACGCCGATGCTTCACCATGTCGGTGTTCAGCACCATCCAGCTGCTCCCGCCACCGCTTCTCGCCTATTCCATGGATAATCATCATTATCCATGAAATAGGTCCGCTATGGGGGAAGGCGCCACGTCACCGTGTGAGGCTGCTAAAGCTCTAGCGTGGAGACGCTGTCGAGATCCCGAGGTCGGCTGCGGCTGCGAGCATTCGGGCGTCATAGGCGATAACCGCGCGCAATGAATCGCCGGCTCGCTGTGCCGCGGCGAGGTGTATCGCGTCGAGGCCGCGCAAGCGCAACGGCAGCAATGTACCCGCGTCGTCGAGCAGCTGGCGTGTCAGCGTTACGGTGTCCAGCCGGCTAAGTAGGTCTCGAGCGTCAGCGATAGCCTGGGCCCCGTTTGGTGCCACAGCGCGGATCAGCTCAGTGCGCCCCAAGGCCGCGGTGAATAAGCTGTCGTCAGCGTGTGTGCGCAGGAAGTTCTTTAGCGCCTGCGATTCATCCTCAGCGACAACAAGTTTGACTAACGCAGAGGTGTCGAGATAGATCCGCACGGGCTAGCGCTCGTCGCGCCGAAGTCGCTCGAGAGTTTCAGAGGCGCTATGCGGGTATGCCGCAGGTCTGAGGTCATCAGTGTTCATCGGACGAAACGCCTTGACGACTTCGCCGGCGTTGATGAGGTCCTCCCAGGGATCGCTGCTGATTGGCACCAATCTCGCGACGGGATGACCGCGGTCAGTGATCTCGATCGATTCCCCGGAGGCTACTTCTTCGAGATACTTGCTCGCGTGTTGCCGCAGCTCCCGCACCCCTATCGTCTTCACGTGCTACATTGTAGCACAATCGTCCGCGGGCGCACGACTCGAGGCGGTTCGCCAATTCCTAACAGGGAATCACCGTTGACGGTGTTACATGGTGATTTAGACTGGGCGCCCCCGTGGGCGCTGTGGGCAGGGTACCTGACCTGCGGAATTGGTGACCACCTGCAAAAGTTGAGTCATTTGACTCAGTTCGAAAAGTGGAAGTTGCTTCACCCGATGTGCGGGGTAGGCTCGCGCTTTTTGTACGGCGATGCTTGCGCGCCTACCCCGCACATCGGTGAGCGAGCTGGACACGCCGCGGGTTCAGTGATTTGTGCTTGCTCTAGCGGTGTACGTACATTCGCCGTACACTGGGCTGCGAAGAAGGGAGGTGCCATCGTGGCAGTCAAGACGAAGCGCATTGAGCTTCGCGCAGAGCAAGCGGCCGTTGACCGCATACAACGAGCTGCCAACGTTGTGCATGAGCAGACCTCGGAGTTTGTGCGAAAAGCTGCGCTGCAGCGCGCTGAGGACATTCTGCGCCAAGAGCTGATAACGGTGATGGAGCCCGCACAGTTCGACAAGCTGATGTCGTCGCTGGACATTGCCGACGACGCACCGCGACTGGCGGCAGCCGCCCGTAAGCCCGCGGTGTTCAAGAGGCGCTAGCCATGTTCGAATCCGCGCGGCTAGACGACGACCACACCCTGGACGGGTTTGACTGCGGCAAGGAGTCGTTGAACACCTGGCTGTTCGAACAGGGGCGCCGCGCGGGTAGCAGTGGAGTAGCAAATGTCTACGTATGGACCCCGCTTGGGGAACCGAAGGTCTGCGCCTATTTCGCCATCTGCCCCACCGAGGTCGTACGCAGCGACGACGGCGTAACGGGGTCCATGGCCGGAGGGTATTCCCGTATCCCCGGATACTTGATTGCTCGTCTGGCCATGGATGAAGTGTTGCATGGGCAGGGGTACGGCGAGCAACTGCTCCTGGATGCGTTAGGGAAAGCCGTTGCCGCATCCGAAATCGGTGGCGGTCGTCTGATCGTGGTGGATGCGATAGATGACGAGGCGCAGGCGTTCTATCAGCATTACCACTTCGTCCCTGTAAGGCACCGCGAGCGCCGTCTGGTGATGAAGGTGTCTACCGCCGCGAAGGCGCTCGGGGAACGCTGGCGGGGCTGACCCCTCGGATCCATCTGCTGACCGCAGATTTTCCCCGAGCTACGAAAAACTAGATTTGGTCTAGGCACTAGGCCGTGGTGCTGGCGTTGACCGTCGCGGTTTCGGCGACGGCCCAGTTGGTGACCGTGATGCCGCGGACCTGGAGGACCAGGCCACGAAATACCTGGTCAGGGTGGGTGAAATTTTACCACCCGCTCCGGGAGGCCAACAGACCGGTGGGGATGATTGGGGCACTTGACGTTTCGGGTCGTCGTCCTTCCGGTTAGGGACGTCTGCCGCTTACAGCAAAGTGGTGCATATGTGGTGCAACCCCTTGTTAGGTGGGCTAGTCACACGCGTTGAACTGCTGTGGAGCTGGTACGCAATACTGGGATTGAATCACTTATCGCCTGTTGGCGGCGCGGTCATGGATACCCGCTGATATCGGTGAGCGTGACCGCCACACACACTCCCTGGCCACTGCTCTAGTGACACAGTGCTGCGTTGAATCGTGGATAACTGCTGTATCCATGAAGTGATGCCATGCTGACAAGGTGCCTGGAGCCGAGCCGCAGCCGAAAGCATCCTCCGCTGCCTACCCGGGATGGTTCACCGACTTCCTGGCTGATAGCGCCATCCGGAAGCCGTCACCGCACACCGCGAAGGCCTATCGTCAAGATTTCGAAGCGATCGCCAGGCTCGTGGCCGGCGCCGCCGAAAATGTGGTGCAGCTCGAAGTGAGCGAGATAAACAAATCATCGCTCCGTGCGGCATTCGCCGCCTACGCCGAAACCCATGCTCCGGCCTCTATCCGGCGCTGCTGGTCGACGTGGAATACTCTGTGTACTTACCTCTTCACGGCGGAACTCCTCGACGCCAATCCCATGCCGTTCATCGGACGCCCAAAGGTGCCCAAGTCTCTCCCGAAGAGCTACCGTGCCGAAACTGTCATCGATCTGGTCGCTGCGATCGATGCCGATCATGGATCGGGGCGCCGCAACGACTGGCCCGAACGCGACCGTGCCATTCTCTTCACTTGCCTGTTGGCCGGGCTACGGGCTGAGGAACTCGTCAGTGCAGATGTCGGCGACATCCGTCGTAGCGAGGACGGCGGCGGTGTCCTGCATGTCCACGGCAAGGGCAATAAGGATCGCCGAATACCTGTTAGCAGAGAGCTTCTCGACGTTTTTGAGCAATATTTGAGTAGCCGCGCCTCGCGCTTCCCACAGCAACGCAAACGTTCACCTAGCACGGATGTGTTCACCAGTTTCTCGGGAAAGGCTCCGCTCTTTCTCGGTGCCAATGGTGAGCGGATCACACGCGGCACGCTGCAATACCGGATCCTGCGTGCCTTCAAGAAGGCCGGAGCCGACAGCGAGCGGTCGTCCGGTGCCCTGGTGCACGGGCTGCGGCACACGTTCGCCACCGAACTCGCCAATGCGAATGTGAGTGTTTACGCGTTGATGAAACTACTCGGCCACGAATCGATGATCACCTCACAGCGCTACGTCGATGGCGCTGGTGCCGACACCCGCTCCGCCGCTGAGCTCAACCCCCTCTACGGCCTGATATCCGCTGGAAGATACGAGTCCGAGATGTCTAATAGCAACGCAACCAAAGACTTTCGCGCCAGATAATCTACGTTATGTCGGGTAAACTACCGCATAGTACCTATCGTATTGTGTAGAAACACATTTCAGTTTCAGCGGGTCACTCCAGCCATCCCATAACCCCAAGCGCTCCCCTGCATGTTCAGCGCCTCAGCAACTAAACCGGCTCGAGCCTGACAGCCGCTTCGGCCGGGTGGAGGGGAATATGCGGAAATCGAATATGCGGCTTTGCCGGTAAACGTCACCGCATTCTCTATTGCGTTGTGCGACATCATATCTCGCGTTGTTAGCAATCGGTATGTGCCTGCACACCCTTCAGCCCTCGGCCGCCCCGACCATAGGCATGGCGCGCTGCAGAATGGTGGGCAGGTCCAGCCCTGCAGGTAGGGTCCCGAATACACCGCCCCAGGAACGTCTTAAGCGTGTCGCAAGGAAAGCCTCCGTGACGGCAGAGTTACCGTGGCTCACAAGTAATGCCGCCTGCAGTCCCAAGCAGATGCTCTGGGCCAGACTTCGGGACATGTACTCCGGCGCGTCGCAATCGAGAAGCTGTCCACGCAACATTTTCACGTGGTCGTCGAGTCTCGGATCCGCGCCGGACGCCGCGGCCAGGTCCTCCAAAAGCACGTCGACGCAATCGGGATCGGCCAGCGCACGAAGCGTCGTGTCCAGTGCGTTGATGTTGGCGGATCCCTCCCACATGCTGGCCAGCGGCGCCTCGCGCAACAACCGGGGCATGCCTGAGTCTTCAACGTAGCCATTCCCACCGAGGCATTCCATTGCCTCACCAACGTATTGAGTAGTGCGCTTGCACAGCCAGTACTTGGTGGCCGGGGCCCCGATGCGCTTGAATAGGCTCTCACGCGAATCGCCTCGAATAGCGTTGTCAGCCGCACCGGCTAACCGCATGGTCACCATGGTGGCGGCCTCAGCTTCCACCGCCAGGTCAGCGAGCACGTTGCGCATGAGTGGCTGTTCGATCAGGGCCGCGCCGAAAGCCTGTCGATATAGCCCATGATGGATGGCGTGGGCTAGGGCGACCCGCATGAGGGTGGCACTTCCAGTCGCGACATCCAACCGACCCATGCTGACCATATCCATGATCGCGGAAGTCCCACGGCCCTGCTCGCCAACCAACCACGCAGTGGCGCCGTCGTATTCGACTTCGCTGGAAGCGTTTGCATGATTACCGAGCTTGTTTTTGAGCCGCTGTAGACGCATCCTGTTGCGGCTGCCGTCCGGCAATACTCGGGGCACCAGGAAACAGCTGATGCCGCCCGGCGCCTGGGCCCCGACTAAAAAGACGTCCGACATCGGCGCCGAGGTGAACCACTTGTGGCCGGTGATAGAAAAGCTGCCATCGCTGTTCGGGATAGCCTTGGTAGTAAGGGCACGTAGATCGGAACCGCCCTGCTTCTCGGTCATCGACATCCCCGCGGTGATGCCAGTTTTTGCAGACGGTGTGCTCAGGCCGGGAACATAGGTGTGGCTGGTCAGCGAGGGCTCATACACCGCAGCTAGGTCAGGACTGTGCCGCAAGGCGGGAATCGCCGCGTATGTCATCCAGATTGGACACAAGATCGCTTGATCGGCCCAAACCGACACCTTGGCCGCCCGCACGACATGAGCGCCGGGCCGGCGGTCGCGCCACGGTGCAGCGTGCAGACCGTTACCAATCGCCAGTGCCATCAGCCGGTGGTAACTCGGGTCGTATTCGACTTCGTCGATACGGTGACCGTACCGATCGTGTGTACGCAAGACTGGCCGGTTGCGGTCGGCCAGCTCGCTCCAGTACTGAACCTCAGGGCTAGCACAGACGGCGCCGAATGCGGTCACCTCGTCGACACCCCATCCGCCGCCCTCGCGAATTAACGCGTCCCGAAGCGCTGGGTACAGGGCCAGATTGGGGGACCCTAGTGGCGGCGGCTGATTGCTAACACGGTGAGTACCGTAAGTTGACTGTTTAGCATCTGACGGGACGGCCTTACTCTCCATGTCTTCCTCCAGTGCGGGATAGGCTTTGATACGGCGAACGCAAGACATCGTCGCGTTTCACTCAGATCTGGTCGCCTGTGAGCAGTCATGCACAAATCGCTGCGGATTCCGCGGTTCGTTAGCGGTCGCAAGCGCAGATTGGATGTGACCCAGTCCGAGTCCTGTTGGGGCTCAACATGCTTGGGCGAGCCGCATCGCAGCGGCGACGCCTACCACAGGAGTGGTCAAGCGACCAGAATTCCAACGCTTCGAGCACTGAAGGGCGTCGATGCTCCACCACGCCCACGCGTCTGCTCGCAACGGGTCGTGCATCTGCAATATCGGTACGGCGCTGCCGAGTTTCATAACGCTCGACCCAAAATGAGCTACGGCTAACATGGCGTGAATTACCGCTAGATGCAGCTAGATTCATCTGATCTCCGACCATGTTTCCATCAACGGATGGTCTGCTTCGTTCCTGTGGCGCTGATTCGCACCATGTCGGCGTGACGCGGCTGGCGTTAGCGAACGGGCACCACCTCAAAGAGCGCCGCGTACGGGACCCCAAGTCGGCTCCCCGTCATGCGCGCGAATGCATCCAGCGGCTGCTCAGGGATGGTTTGTGGGCCCCCTAGTCCAGCGAAATAGGCCGCGTGTGCTTTCAGCGCGGCGATGCCCGTGGCGAACGTATCGGTCACGTCAACGCCATGTGCACCGAGGGGTGAATTGGCGACGAAGATCGCTTGCACCCCGCTCCACGGTTCGAGGCCCTCGTGTACCAATTCGCGAAATACCCAGCGATTCGCGGCATCACGAACGGCATCGATGACGGCTCGTCCGGTTACCATGTGGTCGGCTTGATTACGGAAACCCGGGCCGACGGTCTCATGATAGTTGTCGGTGATCACTACCTGGGGGCGCGCCTGACGGATCGCACTAGCGATGGAACGTCGCAGTGGCAACCCGTATTCCAACACACCGTCAGCGTGTCCGAGGAACCAGACGTCGCTTACACCGACGATCGCTGCGGCCTTGCGCTGCTCCTCTTGACGCACACGAGCCGCCTCTTCCGGTGCCATTCCGTCGATGCCTGCCTCACCACTAGTGACGAGGCAGTACGTGATGTGTTTGCCCTGGGCGGTCCAACGTGCGACAGCGGCAGCGGCGCCGTATTCGAGGTCGTCGGGGTGGGCCACGATGGCAAGTGCGGTCGTCCAGTTTTCGTCAGTGGGGTGCAGAAGTTGCGGCAAATGTTGACCGCTTTGTGAGTGCACTTCAGTACCGCTCGAAAGGTGCAGGCGTCGGCTCAACCATCTCGGGGTTGGGGCCGTTCAGATGCTTCGTCCGGCAGATGCATTCTGCGAAAAGCCTTCTCTCGCTTATCGCGTGATAGAAGTCCCTCGCCCGATCGGGGTCGCTAGCTGCGAAACCCACGGGATCGATAAGTGCGAGATGGGTGTCCAGATCCGAGGCTAGGCTCGGACGCGTGTTGCTCATAACATTATCCTTCGATTCACTTGAGCTGTACAGATATCGTGAGAACACATGCATGGCATTGCCGATCATTTGCGCACCGCAACGTTGTTAAAGATCTAGCCGCTGGTGCCTGTGCAGTCGTGCCGATGGTGGTCTTTTTGGGTGGAATGCAGCCTTAAGCAGGCTGCATCGGTGCGACAGGCGAGAGTCGGTGAGGTTGCGGATGCCGTCGTTGGCCGTCCACAACCCCCGCAATCGCGCTTAGGGACTCGCGAGAGACAAACCGAGCTAGTCTCGCGCAATAGCAGGCAACTCAGAACAGAGAAGTTTTTTGTCATCGTCGGGGTGCGGAGACCCGTCATCAAAACCCATGGGGTGCAGTCCATCAGGTGACACCAAATCGAACATCGGCCGAAGCACGTATTTTTCGTTCAATTGATGGCGTATCTGTTTGGTGCCTCGCATGATCATCGCGGTAGGCGAATGATGTACCACATCGGGTGACGCACAGCTGGTGCGGCGATTACGCTGTGTCGCAGCGGTATTCGGCGCTAAAACGCCTAAGAAGATTGATTGTGCACGTACCCTCGAGATAGCACTCGTCCTGCTTTTCATACGCGGTCAACTGGCCTGTCACGGGCAGAAGAAGCAGCACTCGGTGGCAGGGCCGCCGGGGAGCATCTTCAGGCGCCGCGGCGTGTAGGAGCCGGCCCTTTGTGCCACCGGACCACAAGTTCAGGTTTTGCGGCTACCTACTACGTCGAACACATCTGTGATGCCGACACAAACGAACCAGCGATGTGAATCAGGCAACCGACGGCCGCGGGAGACCGCCGTCGCGATCAGCGGCCCTGGACGACCGTCCGCGACGGGGTGGCTCGGCGTCGGTTGGCCATGGCCACGCGCAACATGAAGGTAGGCCGCAGCATGCGCGCTGGTGAGTCGAGCATGCCGGTGATCCTCAAGAACTGCTCGGTCACACCAAGGTCGACCTCCGCCGCGGCCATCACGCGCTCCATGTACGCATTAGTAATGCGCATGGTCCGCGGGCGTGGACCGGGGACTTGCGGCAGCATCAAGTCAGCACCCACTGCCAGCTGCCAGGCGACCCTGACCGTCTTTGCGGCCCCATCAAAAAACCGGGATGCGAGATCATTTAGCTGGCCCCGCCGCAGGCATTCGCCCAACAGTAGCGCTTCTAGTCCGGCAACCGTCATCCCTTGGCCGTAAATCGGATTGAAGCTACACAGCGCGTCGCCAACCACTAGCAGGCCGGAGGGAAACCGCTTCATCTCGTCGTAACGACGCCACCGATTCGACGGCAGCCGATGCACGGCCACCTCACCGACTGGCTGCGCATCCTGTAAGGCCTCAAGCACGTCCGGCGGCACATGACCAGCAGCCATGCGCACTCGCTCGTGCCAACCCATCGGTGGCATCTCGCCGCCCATCGCGCCAACGGTCAGGATCCATTGCGCTTCCTGTCGATTCAGCGCCCATATCGTTGGCCTCTCCGGCCGCGGTGGCACCGCAATCGCGTACCTCGCAAGGTGATTCGGCGGCAGACGCACTTGTTGGCTCGCATAGACGAGCTGCACCGTCACCTCTTGCTGGCGTGGACTTCCATAACCAAGTTCCTGTAAGTAAATCGGCAGGTGAGAGCCGCGGCCGGTCGCATCAACTACCAAGTCCGCGGTGAGGCTATGACTGGTCTCGCCGGCACAGCCACGTTGCAATACACATACGCCGGTAATGCGGTCGCGGTTGGCTGTCGACATCAACGAAACAAGCTGATGATTCTCGAGAAAGCTCACATTCGCTAGCGCTTGAGTCCGGTTGCGCACGGCCCACTCGAGCAGCGGGCGGCTGGGAAAGTAAAACGGCTGCCAGTTGCGCAGATAGCCTGACGCCGGCAGCTGATACTTACCTGCGAGCGCAGTGTAAACCTTGCTGATATCGCCGTCGTCCCAGACTGCCACTCCGCAATCGACCAGCTGGCCCAAGATTCCTGGGAACAATCGCTCCATGATTTGAGAGCCCCGCTGGGTTAGGAGATGCACGTGACGACCCTGAGGCACTCCACGCCGATTAGCGGGAAGTGCTGGCAGTTCGTCTCGTTCCACGACAGAGACACGCTCGAAATGGTCGGAAAGGACCCTGGCCGCCAACAGGCCACCAATGCTCGCACCTACCACCACGGCGTGCCCACGCTGCCCTGCCACACGTGTCGTCACTTGTTTGCACCTTCTGTTTGGCAGACCCGCGATTAGGCAGTGGCCAGCGCGTCGTCCGATGGCTTTGGTGGCCTGGTCTGTGGAGCCACTGCTTTAAGGAACTTCTCAAAACAAGCTGATATCACGCGATTTGTGCTGTGGCCTTCGGCACACACGGGTGGGCTGCGGGAGTGGAGATGATTACGCTCGACAGGCTGTCACGGTCGAATCTTCGCTAGCTGCTGACCCTCGGCGTCGACACTGCGCTTCGCGCAGTACAGGCGCATGCCCTAGACGTTGGCCCGTGAGCAGTGCCACATAACTCACACGGGCAAAACGACATGGCGTTCAAGCGTTCCTCTTCGCGGGCAGTGAAACGTAACCGGGAAGACAGGCGTTTCGCTGCCAAGATAAAGCGCCGCACATAGTGCGGGCACCCGACAATCACCAAGCTCGGCGAGGAGGGTGGCTGAGTTGGCTCGAGGAGCGAACCTGGACTGTAGCTCCAAAGGTCACAGGATGGGCCAGCTTATCCGGTTCACCGCTGGCCTGGACTGTCGAATCCGTGAGATGTTCTGGAAGCCAAGCATGCAAGGAACCAAAATTGACAGAACCCATTGACGGATGCGGCACGCTCGAGACCTGCGGAGGTGTACTGTCCGCGCTCGCGGCCGCTGCACGGGCGGTGGCCAGTCGGGATCTCGACCCGGTGATCAACGATCCATTCGCAGAAGTCCTCGTCCGAGCAGTCGAGTACGAACCGCTGACCCAGTTAATCGATAGCGCAACCGGATTATCTGATATCGGGGCTGACTGGTTTCCAGCCTACTTCGGCATACGCAGCAGAACCTTCGACGACTTCGCTGACGGTGCAACCCAAGTAGGCATTAGGCAAGTGGTGCTCCTAGAGCCGGGGCTGGACTGTCGCGCCTACCGTTTGGACTGGCCAGACACAACGGCAATCTACGAGATCGACCGACGCGCCGTCATCGACTGGAAACAGTGCATCTTATCGAACCTCAACAGCGCACGGTTGAGAGCACAGCACCGCTACGTGCCGATGGATGTTGGTCAGCAATGGCCCGCGAAGCTGCGGCAGGCCGGCTTCGACGAGGCTAAGCCCACCGCGTGGATCGCCGAAGGACTCTTCGTCGGCCACCCATCGGCGACTGCACAGACCAAAACACTCGACACCATTACCGCTTTGAGCGCACGAGCAAGCCGAGTCGCAGCTGACTATGTCGACACCCGAGTACCCGAGCTGGCGAGCAAAGCCATAAACGATCTCCTTAACATGTCGCGGAAGCACGATCCACTAGGCGCCCTGTGTAACGTGACTTTCCCCAAGCTTCACGACGACCTAGCACTGTCATTAGACGAACGCGGATGGATTACCTACACCGCCGACCTCGAGGAGCTATTTCGTGATGTGGGCCGGGCCGTGCCGCCCGCGGGCGACTTTCCGGAGTACGCGAAGCTTACCCGCTTCCTCAGCGGCGTCCGCACTTAGCAGGGCCCCGGATTCGAAGTCCTTATCTGAAGCACTACACCGATTTGCGATGTCTTATGAGAGGTTGCTGGCGGCTTGTTGGGCGAGCTGGGTGCGGGACTTGACGCCAATCTTGCGGTAGATGTGAGTGAGGTGAGTTTGCACGGTGCGTGGTGAGATAAATAGTTTGGCGGCAACGTCTTTGTTGGCGAGTCCTGCGCAGACAAGCCGGACAATCTCCTGCTCGCTCGGCGTTAGTGAGGACCAGCCACGGGAGGGTCGCTTGCGTGCCCCACGGCCCCGTTGCGCGTACAACAGCGCCTCTTCGGTAGACAAGGCGGCGCCCTGTGCCCACAGGGTCTCGCGCTCCAAGTGCCCCAGCGCCTCGTGAAGTTCTGCAACCGATGCCTGGTATGAGCGGTCGTAGATGGCGAATCGGATTTGGCCGGTTCGGTTCCTGATCCCTTGTGCCGCACCAAATAAACGTGCCGCTTCTTGATGATCACCGCGCTGGCCGGCCACACTGGCCAGGCACTCGAGCGCATCGGGAATCGCTAAGTAGGCGCGGCTTTTAGACGCACAGACAAGTGCCCGACGCCCGTCGGATTCGGCCTGTGCAAAGTCTGCTTGTGCCGCCGCGATGCGTGCGCGTGTAGTCAGCGCCATCGATGCGTTCACGCCGCTGGTTGCCGCAACGAATTCATCGGCGTGACGTCGGGCCGTGGCTAGGTCGCCGCTGGCCAGGGCCACCTCGGCGATCGGATTCCAGTACAGCGCCGCAAATTCGCGCCGTTGGTTTAATCGCTGTCGGGCGATCTCGCTGGCTTCGGTTGCCGCCGCGACATCGCCGCGGGCGAGGGCGGCCAGCGCCAGCCCCGCATAGGTGAACGCATCCATAAACGTGAGATCACCAAGACTCACTGCCTGCTCGACGGCAGCGGCAGCGTTGGTATGGGCGGCGGTTGTTTCACCGCGAAAGGCAAGCGCAATACTAAGGCCGAAGCGGCCGGCCATCCCGAAGACCGGATCATGGTGCGCGTCCGCGCCGGCAGTCAGCTCGTTGAATTGCTCAATCGCAGTATCGAGCTCGCCGCTATATAGGTGCGACATCGCGATGTTCCAGTTGCAATGCCGGGCGGTGAACTCATCACCGATGGCCCGCGCGATATGGCATCCCTCTTCGGCGGCGGCGCGCTGGGCGTGAGGGTCGCCCGCGACTAGCGCGGCAAACGCCTGCACTGGCAGCAGCTGGCTTAGCGCCGTGAGATCGCATAAGGACCGAGCCAAGCCGAGGGCCTCGGCGAAAGACGCCTCGGCGGTCTCCGCGTTGTAGGCCGCGACACAACACCAAGCGCTCAGCGCTCTGAGTAGCAGTGCTGGATCACCGATTTCGCGTGCCAGCTTCACGGCTTCTGTCGCGGCGCCTTTACCTGCCGGATCTACCAGAACATTCAGCATGACACGATCGGCGAGTGCGCGCGCCCGCATAGCAGGCGTCACGTTAGCGGCCTGAGCGGAGGCGTTGGTAAGGGCGGCATCGAGCCAGGCCAGCCCTTCTTGGGTCCTGCCACGTCGTCGCCACAGAGGCTGCAGGTGGGATGCCAGGGCGAGCGCCCCGTCTGGGTCGCCCTTATCGATGCTCCATGTGAAGGCTGCACGCAGGTTGTCAATTTCGGTTTCCGCGACCTGGGCGTGTTGCTCAAGTTCGGTAGGTGCCAAGGTCTCGAACATGGCTGCCAGTCCGCTGTAATGGTCACGGTGACGGGTGTGTATAGTTTCGGCCTCATCGGAGTCGCCGAGTTTTTCCTGGGCGTATTGGCGCATCGTCTCCAGCATTCGATAGCGAGTCCGATTGCGACAGTTTTCGGCAAGCACCAGTGACTTATCGACCAGTAGGCTGAGCTGCTCGAGGATGCTGTAACGCTCGAGTTCGCCGCTGCCGGCAACAACTTGCGCGGCATTGAGATCGAACCCGCCCATGAATACGGCCAGCCGTCGGAACAGCACGCGCTCTGGCTCGCTCAACAGGGCGTGTGACCAATTCAGGCTGGCGCGCAGCGTCTGCTGGCGTTCTGCTGCGGTGCGTGCACCGCCGATCAACAGGCGGAAACGATCGTGCAGCCCTTCAAGGATTTCAACTAGCGAAGAGGCGCGCACCCGGGCGGCGGCCAGCTCGATGGCCAGCGGCATCCCATCCAGGCGCTGGCAAATCTCTTTGATCACTGTGGCGTTGTCGTCGGTGATGTGGAAGTCGGGTTGTGCCAAACGCGCGCGGTCGACGAACAGCTCGATGGCCGCGCTGGCTATCGGCAGCGACGGCACGCGCCAGATGACCTCGCCGGCCACGCCCAAGGGCTCACGACTCGTGGCCAGCACGGTCAGTGCGGAGCAATGCGCGAGCAGGGTACTGATCAGCGCCGCACAGGCGTCCAGCACATGTTCACAGTTGTCCACCACGATGAGCACATGACGTGTACCGACCCACGTCGTGATCTTGTCGATGGCCGAGCGGCCTGGTTGGTCGCAAAGACCCAGAGCTCGAGCCACCGTGGTGGCCAGGATGTCGGCGCCGCTTATCGGTGCGAGGTCGACATACCACAAGCCCCCGCTGAATTCATTAACCAGCTGCGCCGACAGATGTTGCGATAATCGTGTCTTGCCGACCCCGCCCGCACCGGTCAGCGTGACCAAGCGGTAGCTTCCCAGCAGTCGGCGCACCTCGTCGATTTCCTCGTCGCGTCCCACAAACCGGGTAATTTGCGCAGGGAGGTTATGGACTCCCACGGATATGTCCGCACGCAACGGTGGGAAATCATTGCGGACCGCCGGGTGGCACAGCTGCATCACCGCTTCCGGCCGCGCCAAATCACGCAGGTGCTGCGTCCCCAAATCCATCAGCCAGGCACCGTCGGGAAGCCGATCGAGGACCAGCTCGGCGGTCGTCCTGGACAACACTGTTTGGCCGCCATGCGCCAGATCACGCAGGCGCACCGCTCGATTGATGGTGTCTCCGGCATGATTTGCTGCACCACGCAACTGCACCTCACCGGTGTGCACACCGATGCGTAACCGTATCGGTGCAAGCGGTGCCTTCTGCAGCTCCAGCGCGCATGCCACCGCATCGCTAGCCCGGGCGAAGGCCGCTACAACGCTGTCACCTGCCCCCTGCTCGACCGGGCGCACACCACCATGGCTAGCAACCGCACGACAAACCACTGCGTTCAATTTGGCGATGGCCGCCGTCATTTCGCTAGGAGCGCAATCCCATAATTGCGTCGACGCTTCCACCTCACCCAACAACAGCGTGACCGTGCCAGTCGGCACCGACTGACTCACGCCAAGCTCACTCCACTCGATTGACCACATCGGCGTACGTCGTTCAACGTGCTCCATACCCGCCACCATGCTGCGACAACGCCGGACCAGCATCGGCGAAATCGCGTATATTCCTCAGCCTGCGACCGCGTATACGGCATAGGTTGCCTACGCGTACGTGACTGCCCGGGTCCTGATCGCATTCCGTCGCACCACGCGGGCTTGCTGTCAGCCTTCGTTCAGGGCGGGAACCTGCCTTGCTCTCGAGCAATAGCTCTTTGGGTCGCAACCACTCGTCGAGTCCGGCTCCTCCCGCGATTTACGACATCGCGCAACGATTTATCGGCAATTCGACCGATGATCTTGGTCTTATCACACCGAATAGTCGAGACGTGACACGTTCGATCGCATCGCAGGGCGGGCCACCGCATCCATGACCGTTTCGACACGAATGCATCAAGGTTCCAAGGGGATGCAGTGGTGAGTTAGCCATTCGCTTCACAGGTGGGTGCGCCGTGGGTTCGTTGCCGTCGGAGGGACCTCCACCGCGATCACGACAGCCTGACAACTAAGCGTTCGATGCTGCGGCGCGGGACCCAATGGCAACGGTCGGTGGTCCTTGGTTCGAGCGCCGCCGATGAAACGAAATCCGCTCGGTCAACCCTTCACCCGTACGCGTGGCTGCGCCATCAGCGCCGCCTTAAGGAGACATTTTGTCACAACAGATGATCGCGACCAGTGCTTGCAGCGCCGCCGTGCTGTCGCCTATCACCGACAGCACCGCCCGGAACTCGGGTCTAGACCGCCGTTTTTGCAACGACGTTCTGCCGCTGGTCGCCCAGTTGCACAACCGTGCCCGACGACTGACTACTACCGCGGCAGATGCCGAGGACCTTGTACAGGAGACCCTGCTGCGCGCCTACACCGCGTTCGAAACTTTTCAAAGTGGCACCAACCTGCGGGCCTGGCTATTCACCATCATGAGCCACACATGGATTGGTCAGTATCGCGCCGCCCAGCGCCGGCCAGCTGAAAGGCTCACCGATCAGATTAGCGATGTAAGCGCGTGCCACCGCGTTCTAGGTACAGCAACGTTTTTGCGGTCCGCCGAAGCGGAAGTGCTCGACGCCATGCCGGACGGCCAGCTTGTCGATGCGCTGCGGCGGTTGTCGGTAGCTTCCCGCACCGTCATCTACCTCGCCGATGTGCATGGACTGCGCCATCAGGAGATAGCGCTGCTGATGGATACCTCCCCTGCGACGGTCGCCTCGCGCCTGTATCGGGGCCGGCGGAAGCTTCGCCAATTGCTCACCACGACTTCGGTCGGAGCGGACGTGGTCAGCAGAACATCGGATCAACACGTAGGGACGCTCCGGGCGGGGTGAACCCGCGTTGCCCTCCCCTACGGGTTTGTGACCCGCTCGTCGGCACCAAGGCGCGTTCTACAGGTCATCGTGCTGGGTCCGCTGCGCTTGATCAATCGCCCTGTTAAAGATGGCACGCCGTGCGATCGCCGGGATGCGTTGTGCGTGTCACGGTGAGATGACCGGTGCTCCTTCGCCACGGCAAAACCCCGACCCCGACGGAAGACCACCCGGCATAAATCGCAACACCGAGTGTTGACAGCGGCTCGCACGGTTGTGCTGGACGTCACATGCCTCAATGCGAGTAATGGGCACGCTCCGCGCCTTTCCCACCGGAGAGCCCAAAAACGGGAAAGAGGCGAAATGGCCAGTGACGCAACGCGACAGCTCGGGGCGCCCGCGGACTCGAATGAGGAGCGACGTGCTCGCCGGATCCGTGAACTCTGTGCGAGTGATCCGCAGTTCCGCTCGGCAATGCCCATTCCCCAGGTGCTTGAGGCAGCACGCCAGCCTGGGTTGCGCCTCCCCCAGGTCATTGAAACCCTCGTCGAGGGCTACGCCGGGCGTCCCATGTTCGGTCAGCGCGCGCGGCAACAGGTTACTGATCCGCAGACCGGCCGGACGTCATCGCGTCTATTGCCGAGTTTCACTACACTAACTTACGGCGAGCTCTGGGCGCGGGCGCGGGCGATTGCCACCGCCTGGTGTCGAAACACCCACTATCGGCTCAGCCCTGGGGACTTCGTCGCCACTGTCGGCTTCGCCAGCTCGGATTACGTCGCTATCGATGTTGCATGCGCCTACGCCGGGTGGGTAAGCGTGCCCCTCCAGCATAATGCGTCGGTTGCTCAGCTACGTTCTATTCTCTCGGAAGCGAAACCGCGCGTTTTGGCCGTCAGTGCCGAGTATTTGGATACAGCGGTTCAAGCCGCACTCGGCGGTGAGTGGCTGCGTCACTTGGTCGTATTCGACTACTTACCAGTTGTCGACGACCATCAAGAAAGCTACGAGCGGGCCTTGGCGCTGTTGCACGCCGCAGTGATGCCGGTGCAGGTGCAGACGCTCAACGAGGTGATTAGCCAGGGCAGTGCGCTCCCGGCCGAACCGGCCTACCTGGGTGCGGATGAGGCGCGGCTCGCGATGATTCTGTATACGTCCGGAAGCACGGGAGCTCCCAAGGGCGCGATGTACACCGAGGCGATGACTTCGCGGCTGTGGACCATGTCTTTTCCAGCCGAGCCCGACGCAGCCGTATTCTCCGTCAACTTCCTTCCACTGCACCACTTGGGCGGGCGGATCGCGTTGTTAGCCTGCATCAGGGCTGGCGGAACAACTTATTTCGCTGCCGGACCGGAGCTTTCGACGCTATTCGAGGACTGGGCACTGGTTCGGCCCACGGAGCTATATGTGGTGCCCCGTGTCATCGAGATGCTGATTCAGCGCTTCCGCACCGGGGTGGACCGGCTTCGGCTTGAAGGCGCCGACGACGAGACGGCGCAAGCGCAGGCGGCCGACGAGTTGCGACAGCAGCTGCTTGGCGGGCGTGTGCTGGGCGGATTCATCGGGACCGCACCGCTGGCCACGGAGATGCGAACGTTTATCGAGTCGCGTTTACAGGTTCACCTCGTTGACGGCTACGGTCTGACCGAGGTCGGTGGCATCACCAAGGACGGCGTCGTGCTGCGGCCTCCGGTCGTTAAATACAAGCTTGTCGACGTCCCCGAGTTGGGATATTTCCGGACCGACAAGCCTTATCCGCGTGGCGAATTGCTGGTGAAGTCCACGACGTCGACTCCCGGGTACTACAACCATCCGGAGATCACCGCCGCGGTATTCGACGAGGACGGCTTTTACCGCACCGGGGACGTGATGGCCGAAGTCGGGCCCGATCACCTGGTCTACGTCGACCGTCGCAACAACGTGTTGAAGCTGTCCCAGGGCGAGTTCGTCGCCGTCGCCAACCTCGAGGCCCTCTACGCGACTGCCCCGCTGATACGCCAAATTTTCGTCTATGGCAACAGCGAACGGTCCTCCTTGCTCGCCGTGATAGTGCCGACGGTGGAGGCTCTCGCGCACTTCGACGGAGACCTAACCGCGCTTAAATCGGCGCTGCGCGACTCGTTACGTGAGACCGCCAAGGCCTCTCAGCTGCAACCGTATGAGATTCCGGTCGATTACTTGATCGAGACCGAGCCGTTCACCACCGCCAATGGTCTGCTCTCCGGCGTTGGTAAGCTGTTGCGGCCCAACCTCAACGACCGATACGGTGAGCGGCTGGAGCTCCTCTACATCGAATTGGCCGCCCTCCAGCAAGACAAGCTAGGGGCCTTACATCGGCTGGCTGATGATCTCCCGGTGATCGAAATTGTCATCCGCGCGGTCGGTTTGCTTTTGGGAACCGATCCTGTCGACCGGAACGACCACTTCACCGATCTTGGCGGCGATTCCCTGTCAGCGCTGAGCTTTTCGACTCTGCTGCAGGAGATCTTCGGCGTCGAGGTGCCGGTCGGCGTGCTCATCGGTCCAGCGAATAGCTTGCAAGAATTAGCCAACTTCATTGAGACACAGCGACAGTCGAGCTCTGAGCGGGCCAGCTTTACCCGCGTGCATGGCCGCGCGGCCGAATACCTGCACGCAAGCGATCTGACGCTGGATAAGTTTATCGACACCAAAACATTGGACCGTGCCGCGGCACTGTCCATTCCTGCCGTCGGTGAGCCAAGGACGGTGCTGCTGACCGGGGCCACCGGATACTTAGGACGTTTCCTGTGCCTGGAATGGCTGCAGCGACTGGCCTGCAGCGGCGGCAAATTAGTGTGCCTACTGCGCGCCGGGTCCACGAACACCGCGCAGGTCCGATTAAACGCCGTCTTCGACACTGGTGACCCCGTGTTGTTACGCCGATTCCACGAACTTGCCGCCGACCACCTCGATGTTGTCGTCGGGGATATGAGCGAACCCGACCTGGGTCTGGATGAGGCGACGTGGGATCGGCTGGCTCAGACGGTCGACATGATCGTGCACCCGGGAGCGCTCGTCAACCACGTGCTTCCCTACGAGCAGCTCTTCGGACCCAATGTTGTTGGCACGGCGGCTCTTATACGTCTGGCAATCACTCAGCGGATGAAGCCAGTGAACTACGTGTCGACTGTTGCGGTAAGTATGTCCGTTCCGGACGGCGAGTTCATTGAAGACGGGGACATCCGTGTGGTCAGCCCCGTCCGCCCCAACAACGGCAGCTACGCCAACGGCTATGCCAACAGTAAGTGGGCCGGCGAGGTGTTGCTGCGGAATGCGCACGACCGGTATTCGTTGCCGGTCAATGTCTTTCGTCCGGACATGATTCTTGCGCACAGTGAATATCTTGGGCAAGTCAACGTCGTAGATGCTTTCACTAGACTTGTCTTCAGCTTGCTGGTGACCGGAATCGCACCACAGTCCTTCTATCAGAAGCGAAACGGCGAATTCCGGCCCAGAGCACACTATGACGGGCTGCCGGCCGATTTTGTTGCGGAGTCCATTTGCAAGCTTTCGGGACAGTTGCGTGATGGATTCCACTCGTTCGATGTATTGAACCCGTACGACGACGGCATCTCCCTAGACGTTTTTGTGGATTGGCTTATCGCATCAGGGCACTCAATCACGCGCATCCCCGATTACCACGAGTGGCTGACACGGTTCAGAACCGCAATGACAGCACTTCCAGAACGTCAGCGGCAGTACAGCGTGTTGGCACTGCTCGAAGCCTATCACCAACCGCAGGCACCCCTGCGCGGTGCCCCGGTACCGACTGAAGTGTTTCACGCTGCAGTTCGCGCCACGAAAGTCGGTCCAGACAAGGATATTCCGCATATCGGCAGGCCGCTGATCGACAAATACATCACCGATCTGCGGCATTTGGGATTGCTGTGAGCACCGCGTGCGCTGGCGCGGGTTCTATCGTTCACCCTGGCGACGTGATGGAACCCAAGCAATACGCCGAACGCCTCGACGCCGTTCGGGCCGCTGTCTCGGATCATGGCCGTGATCCCATGGCCATTACCCCTGCGGTGTGGCTGCCGGTCATCACCGGCCGTAGCCGCGACGACATCGACGAGGTTTTGGAGTCGACTAAGGCGTGCGCCCCGAATGCCCGGGCAGAGCTGTGTGCCGAAAGCGGTGCTCCGCACCCACTGGTGCCGACTTTCTCTGGGTCCCAGGACCTCTTGCCATTCACTATGGACGAGGATTCCGCATTGTCGTTGGTTGCGGACGTTCCGCGTTCGGTCCTGCGCGCTGCGTGTCTAGATGGAACGCCCGCTGAAGTCATCGACCGGGCCGCCGAAGGGCGTGACCACGGCGTGCGGGTACATCGTGATTATCAACATCAGCATCTTGCGGCCGAGCCTGCGAAAAGGCCTTGCCTCAGCACTGCCCTTCGGCGCGATCATGCGAGGACTCAAGAAATTGTGAAGCGCGGAATCTCTACGCTCCCCGTCTTAAAGATGGCACGCCATGCGATTGCGCGGGCTCATATGGCCGGCCATGGTGGTTACGGGTCCGCTGCACCCACGCAAAGCCAATGAAGGCAGGGAGTTGATCACATGGCGATTAGACAATATTTTTTGGACGGCCCGCTTGGCTTTGGCTCCGCTCCGCTGGGGAACATGTTCCGCGAAATTCCTGACGAGGAGGCGGCTGCGGCGGTGGATGCGGCCTGGACCAATGGGACCCGTTACTTCGACGCCGCGCCGTTCTACGGCGCCGGCCTGGCCGAGATGCGGTTAGGCGAACAGCTTGCCATGCATAACCGCGACGAATACCTCCTGAGCACGAAGGTCGGTCGCCTGATCCTCGACGAAATCGACCCTGAGAAGCGAAGTTTCGGCGAGAAGGGAGACCTGTTTCAGTATGGGCGGCCCAACCGCATTGTCTACGACTACACCGAAAACGGTGCGCTGAAGTCGATCGAAGACAGCCTCAAGCGGCTCGGCGTGGACCGATTGGACTTCGTGTGGGTGCACGACGTCGCCCAAGATTTCCACGGTGACGGCTGGCTGGGACAATTCGAGACCGCCCGCACCGGTGCCTTCCGCGCTTTGAGCCGGTTGCGTGACGAGGGCGTCATCAAGGGATGGGGGCTGGGAGTCAACCGTACTGAGCCGGTCGAACTGCTGTTGGGGTTGACCGAAGTGGAACCCGACGGCACGCTGCTCGCCGGCCGCTACACGTTGCTGGATCACGAGCATGCCTTACAGCGCGTGATGCCCACCGCAGCTGCCAAGGGTGTCGATATCGTCATCGGAGGCCCGTATAGCTCCGGAATTCTCGCCGGCGGCAGTCATTTTGAGTACGGAAAGGCGCCGCTGGAAATCACCGCCAAGGTCGAGCGCATCAGATCCATTTGCGATCACCATGGGGTCCCGATCAAAGCTGCCGCACTGCAGTTCTCGCTGGCGCACCCCGCGTCGGCGGCCGTGATCCCTGGGGGAAGTAAGCCCGAACACATCATCGAGGACTACGCCGCGCTGCAGGCGAAGATTCCCGACGACTTCTGGCACGAGATGCGCGACCAGCACCTGGTATCTGCTGAAGCCCCGTTACCCGTTGACAATTAGCGATAAGGACAGGCATGTCACAGGCAATCGCATCAATCGACGTTTCAGCACCGCCCCGGCAGGTATGGCAACTGATCGGGGGTTTCGGGTCACTACCGGACTGGCTGCCCTACATCGCTCAGAGCGAGCTGCATGAGGGGGGCCGGGTCCGCCGACTGGCAAACTCGGACGGACAGACCATCGTGGAGCGCCTCGTGACCTTCGATGAGCGAGCGCGCAGTTACAGCTACACCATTCTTGCGGCACCGTTTCCGGTGACCGACTACTTGTCGACACTGCGCGTGCATGACTCGGGCGACTCAGTGGTCTGCCGAGTCGAATGGGGCGGCTCATTCACACCCGCCGGTGTGACGGATGACGAAGCATCACAGATCTTTTCAGACATTTACGCCGGTGGCCTGAAGGCCTTGGCTAAACATTTCGACGCTCGTTTGTTGTAGATCAGAGGTCTGTCAGCCGATAGACGCGAGGGATGGAGGCACTATCCAATGAGTTATGTGGTCAACGAGAATCGCTATGACGGTGTCGCATATCGGCAGTGCGGCCGTAGCGGGCTGACACTGCCGCCGATCTCACTTGGGACATGGCTGAACTTTGGCGGCGTCAATGTTTTCGAGACATTTCGCGGCGTGATCCGGCGGGCGTTCGACCGTGGAGTGACCCATTTTGACTGCGCCAACATGTATGGGCCACCCAACGGCAGTGCCGAAGAGAATCTGGGCAGGATTCTTGCCCAGGATTTTCGCAGCGTGCGCGACGAACTGGTAATTTCTACCAAGGCTGGCTATGAGATGTGGCCGGGTCCGTACGGTATCGGCGCATCGAGAAAGCATCTGGTGGCCTCGCTTGACCAGAGTTTGAAGCGACTCGGTGTTGACTACGTCGATATCTTTTACGTGCACCGGCCGTGGCCGGAGGTGCCCATGGAGGAGACCATGGCCACCTTGGCGCAGCTGGTCAAACAGGGCAAGGCCCTCTACGTCGGGGTGTCCTCCTACAGCCCCGAACGCACCCGCAAGGCCCACGAACTGCTTCAGCTCGAAGGCGTACCACTGCTTGTCCACCAGCCATCCTACTCAATGCTCAACCGCCACATCGAAGATGGGCTGTTAGACGCCCTCGGGGAGCTCGGTATCGGCTGCATCGGCTTCTCGCCTTTGGCACAGGGAATGCTGACAAGTAAGTACATCAACGGTGACGGGTCCTCAGGCAGGGCGGGCTCCGGTGTCACGTTCAGCCGCGACTTCCTTTCCGAGGAGAACCTGACCAAGGTGAGGGGGCTGGCTGATATCGCCAAACGCCGTTCACAGTCGTTGGCACAGATGGCGATTGCCTGGGTGCTCCGCGATCCACGAGTCACCTCCGCTCTCATCGGTGCCCGTACCGTCGCCCAGCTCGACGATTCGTTGGACGCTCTGAACCAAACCGAGTTCAGCGCTGATGAACTCGATGAGATCGATCGGTACGCCACGGAGAGCGGAATCGATTTCTGGCGCGACATATCGTCACTGTAGTGAGAGTCGAATGAGGTTGACCGCGAACCGATCAACGAGTTGACACGACGTTGTGATGTTGGAAGGGGCATAGAGATGGGTACGGAGCTGCAGGGCAAGAGGATTGCCTTCCTTGCGACCGATATGGTGGAGCGGCCGGAGCTGATTGGGCCGTGGGAGGCGCTCAAGGAAGCCGGCGCGCACACGGAGTTGATATCGATCAAACCCGGCGAGATTCAACTGTTCAACCACTATGACAAGGCGGACACCTTCGCGGTCGACCGCATCATCGATCAGGCGGACCCAGCGGATTATGACGCCCTGGTTCTCCCCGGGGGTGTGGGAAACCCAGACACGTTGCGCCTGAACCAAAGTGCGGTCAGCTTCGTCCGGCGCTTCTTTGACCAACAAAAACATGTCGGCGCGATATGCCATGCGCCGTGGTTGCTGATCGAGGCGGACGTTGTGCGTGGGCGAACACTTACCTCCTGGCCTTCTCTCGCAACCGATTTGAAGAACGCCGGAGCGCACTATGTCGATGAGGAAGTCATTGTCGATGGGAACCTGATCACCAGCCGCATGCCCGACGACATTCCGGCCTTCAACGCGAAGCTGATCGAAAACTTCGCTTAGCCGCGAGCACGATCCCCCCGCAAGACGTGCAACCAGGCGAATTGGAGACCAAGGAGTGATAGTCATGGCTGCCGACGGATATGTCGGCCTATTTAGTGAGCCCGGAAGGGCGCCGACTGATGTTGAATGGGTGCGACGCGCCAACCGGTATTTGACAGCGAAGCTTTCAGCCCTGAACGCAAAGTTCGTCGAGGGTTCCCACCCGGAGCAATTGTTGCGCATGTCGTACGAACCGGGCCCAGTGCATTCAAATCCACCCAGCTCAGCGGTGGGTCTATCGCTGAGATGCCGGATCAGACGGCCACGCATTGCTGCGTGTTGGTGGCCGGTTGTCCTTGCCCGACGCTGAGCATGACGATAACGATCCTGCGGGCCGGAAATGCAAAGTCGTATGTCGCTACCGGCCGGGTCCTGAAACTGATGAAAAATGCCGTTTTGGCTGCGGACCTCGATGACGACGCGGAAACACCGAATCGCCTCAATAATGCTGGTCTCACAGACCATCACAGATATCAGCCGGCTGGTCTGAGCGGCTTGCCCGTGCGATCAACTGCGGACGCTTACGATCCGTCGAGTGTCATGGATGGACAGCTCGGTTGTATTGCGAAGCATGGCCGCTTGCAGTGGATTTCAAACAGCATTTGAAGGGATTGGAATGGTCGTGCATCGCATGCCCGCCGAACAACAACGAACATTGAGTGGGAGAGTCAATGACACGGACAGCGCTGGTGACGGGCGCCAACGGCGGCATCGGTTCAGCAGTGTGTGAACGGCTGCGTGGCGAAGGCTTCGTGGTGCGCACGATGGACCTAACCGGCCCCGCCGACGTGGTCATGAATCTGTCGACTGAACCGGTCCCTCCCGAAGCGGCAGCCGACATCGACATATGCGTCTCCGTCGCCGCGGTGGTCGGCACCTTCGCCTCAGCGCACACGATGTCGTCGGCAGAGTGGTCAAGCGATATCGACGTGAACCTCACTGGGGCGTTTCGCGTTATCCAGGCCTGCCTTACCGGCATGCGAGAACGCCGCTTTGGTCGTATCGTCGCGATCTCCAGTCTGGCGGCCCAGCTGGGGACTATCGGAAAGGTTGCTTATTCCGCATCCAAAGCCGGCTTGCACGGGATGATTCGCACCATAGCGATCGAGAACTGTTCGTTCGGAATCACGACAAATTGCGTATTACCGGGTGTGACAGCGACACCACCGGTACTGGCGCTACCTCAGGGGGATCAGGACCGAATCCGAGCGGCAATCCCCAGCGGCCGCTTCGGTCGCCCTGAAGAAGTCGCCGACCTGGTCGCCTTCCTCGTCCGCGAAGAGTCCGGCTACATCACTGCGCAGGACATCGGCATTGACGGCGGCCTCGCACTGAACGGCCTCTATGTCGGTCCCACCCAAGAAGTGAAATAGACTGGACAACAAGGTGCTTGCTGTGTCTCGACCACACTCTTCGGTGAGGCCGTTCAGCTGGGTTTAGGCAGCGGGATGCCTTCGCTGGTCGAGAACTCGGCATTATTTTGCGAAGACAGCCCAAGCGAGACAAGAGTTCTCGGAAATGCCGCGCCGGCGGTATAGGCGAAGGCCGCTTGCAGCCGATTGAAGTTCCGCGGGATTGAGCTGAGGCGCTGGACACGGGTGATTAATTTTGCCGGACGGCCGGTCAAGTGAATGTTGAAGGGATTGGCGACCGCCTGCCCTGGGCCGAGATCCGACACCATTCCCATGTCGTGGTGTTCGTAATTCTTCTTGGTGCCGTATCCAAGGCTGGCCAGAACGTTGTCAGCGAGCACCTTGGCTTGACGGGTCGCATGCTGCGCGGTCGGCGCTGCGATGTTGCCCGGCTGAGTCAAGTCGGGTACGGCGGCGGCATCACCTGCGGCGAACACATCAGAGTGTCCAGGTACCTCCAGATCGGCTTGCACAGTCAGCCGGCCTCGTTCGGTTGGGAGACCGAGCTGCTGTATGAGGGGGGCGGCGGTCACTCCCGCTACCCACACGACGGTGTGTGCGCCGACTCGTGCGCCATCGCTCAACACGACGTGATCGGCATCGACTTCTTTGAGTGTTGTACCTAAGCGCAGCTCAATCCCACGGCTTTCTAGCACTTGGGTCGCGGCGGCGCTAAGTTTGTCGCCCAGTTCGGGCATCACTTTTTTGGCGATGTCAAGAAGCAGGATTTTCACTTCGGCCGGGTCGAACCCGAGTTGGTGGGCAGCGGCATCGGCCACGGCACGAACCGTCGTGGCAAGCACGGTGCCGGTGGCAGATGCGCCGACCACCACGATCGTGCGCCGCGCTTGTGCGGCGTTGGGATCATGCTCGAGGTTGGCTAGCTCCAGTTGTTCGAGGAGGTGGTCACGAAGGTAAAGCACTTCGGCGGTGGTTTTGAACCCCCGGGCGTAAGTCGCCAGCCCGGGGATGTCGAAGAGCCTGCTGACCGAACCTGGCGCCAGTACAAGCCGATCCCACGACAGCGCGCAGCGGCGTTGCTCAAGATCGGTATAACAAATGGTGCGTTCCTCGAAGTCGACGCCATCGACGTGGCCGCGTATCTGGCGCACCCCGTCGAGCATCCCGGCTAGCGGGATCATCGCCGCCCGTGCGTCGGCCAGTCCGCCAACTACGTCGGCAAGCAGCGGGGTGTAGAGCATGTAATCGACTGCTGAAACGACAGTCAGCTCAATGTTGGCTCCTTTGAGCTTCCGTAGCCGGCGCGCCAGCCGGCGGGCGCAGCCGAAACCGACGAATCCGCTGCCGACGATGACGATCGATGTCTTTGTGTTCTGTAGCGCTGGAGTCATTGTTGGTATTTCCTGTCCGATCCAGGTCGACAAATATCTAATGGCTGGTTTGGTTGCAGACGCCTTCTTCCACCTTCTTGCCGATATCAGGGTCGATGTTGCGCCAGTACTCGAAGATGCGCGACTGCACCGGCTCTTTCACACCATCGGACACGTGGGCAACGATGTTATGCACCAATCGTTCCCGCTGTGCATCGTCCATCACCTGACGGACCAGTGTCCCGGCCTGACTCCAATCGTCATCGTCCGGACGCAGCGTGTAGGCAGCCCGGACCATCTTCCCGTCGGCAGACCAGCGCACCTCGGACGCTCGGTACGGATCGGCCTGCGGGCCGCCCACAGAATTGGGGGCATACACCGGATCCGAGGCGTTAACGAATCGCATGCGCCCGTCTTTCGAGTAACTGCGGACCGCAACTTTGGGGGCGTTGACTGGGATCTGATTATGGTTGACGCCGATGCGGGTGCGATGGGCATCGGCATAGGCAAAGCCGCGGCCCAACAGAAGGCGGTCTGGGCTTAAACCTGTGCCAGGCACTAGATTGCTGGGCGCAAACGCTGCCTGCTCCACCTGGGTGTGGTGGTCAGTGACGTTGTGATCTAGGGTCAATCTGCCCACATCGATGAGTGGGTAGTCGGTGTGGGGCCATACTTTGGTCACGTCAAAGGGGTTGAACCGGTAGGTCTTAGCGTCCTCAAAAGGCATGATCTGAACCTTCAGTGACCAACTCGGATAATCGCCACGTTTGATCGCCTCATACAGATCGCGCATGTTGCAATCGGGATCAGTGCCAGCCAGATAGTCGGCTTCTTGTTGAGTCAAGCACTGAATACCCTGATCAGTCTTGAAGTGATACTTCACCCAAAAGATCTCTCCGGCGTTGTTGACCCAACTAAACGCATGTAGGCCATAGCCGTTCATGTGCCGAAACGTTTTGGGGATCCCGCGATCGCCCATCACGAACGTCACCAGATGAGCAGATTCCGGCGAAAGCGTCCAGAAGTCCCACAGCATGTTGTGATCGTGCAAGTCGTTGTCTGCGCGGCGCTTGGCCGCGCGGATCAGGTTAGGAAACTTGATCGGATCCCGAACGAAGAAGATCGGCACGTTGTTACCGACGATGTCCAGATTGCCTTCGGCGGTATAGAACTTCACCGCAAAGCCTCGTGTGTCGCGCAGGGTATCAGCACTGCCGCGCTCGCCGGCATTGCCGGCGAGCCGGACGAACGTCTCGGTGACAGCGCCCGGTTGGAATACCGCCGCGCGAGTATAGGCACTCAGATCATTAGTCACCTCGAAGCGGCCGAAAGCTCCGGTTCCCTTGGCATGTGGCTGTCGTTCTGGCACACGCTCTCGGTTGAAATTGGCCATCAACTCAATCAGATAGTGATCCTGCAACAGGATCGGACCGTCCGGGCCAAGCGTCAGCGACCGCTCGTCACTAGGCGCTGGAGCACCCGCATCTGTCGTCGTGAAGTTATCGTTCATTGCACCGACTCCTGAATGGCGATTGTCGTTACTGTGGTTGGCGCCCAATATGGTCGGTGCGCTGGCGAGAACCCCTTGCGATTGAGTCGGCGGGGCAGCTTGTATGGCCGCCCCGCCGATTGTTCCGGCTGCGCGAACCTATTGCGCGTAGGACGCTGCCCCCGTGCCCGCGAATTGTCCGCCTTCGACGATCAGGTACTCCGAGCGGATGGGCCTGCCAGCGAACCAGTCTTCCAGGATTTCGCGGGTGCCGGCCGCATAGCGTGCCTGGGCGGACAGAGAAGTGCCCGAAACATGGGGGGTCATCGCGTTGTTGGGCATGGTGCGCCAAGGGTGGTCCGCTGGTGGGGGTTGGGGGAACCATACGTCTCCGGCGTAGCCGGCGAGTTGACCGCTCTCCAGTGCCGCCACAATGGCTTTCTGGTCGGTTTCCTCGGCGCGAGCGGTGTTGACGATGTAAGAGCCGCGCCGCATTTTGTTCAGCAGCCGCTCATTAAACATGCCGTGCGTCTGCGCAATCAGTGGCGAGTGAATTGACACCACATCCACTGCAGCAGCCAGGGATTCGACGTCGGGATGATAGGTGACGTTGAGCCCCCTCTCGACCTCTGGCGGCAACCGATGAACGTCGAAATAGTGCAAGTTAACTCCGAATGGCTTCATCCGCTCCAGAACTGCCCGCCCGATCCGGCCGGCCGCAATCACTCCGACGTCCATGCCCTCGACGTCGTAGGCACGTGCAACGCAGTCGGCGATGTTCCACCCGCCTTCGGCGGCCCATCGATGGGAGGGAACGAAATTGCGGACCAACGCCAGGATCTGCATCACTGCGTGTTCAGCGACACTGATGCTGTTGCTGTAGGTTTCTTCGGCGACCGTCACTCCCCTAGCCCTCGCCTCATCGAGATCTACATGATCAGACCCGATCCCGGCGGTCAGAGCCAGCTTGAGCTTCGGCGCCTTGGCGAAACGCTCCTTGGTGATATAAGCCGGCCAAAATGGTTGCGAGATCACAATGTCGGCGTCGGGAAGTTCCCGCTCGAACTCCGAGTCCGGGCCGTCCTTATCCGACGTCACCACCAGCTGATGGCCACCCTCCTCGAAATATTTCCGCAGTCCCAACGCACCTGAGACACATCCAAGCATCTCGCCGGGTGTGAAATCGATGTTCGACGGACTCGGCAAGGCACTACCATCGGGATAACTCTTGATCACCGGAATACTGTCGCGCGCATACTTCGGCGGGTAGCCCGTCAACGGATCGGGGTACAGCACCATCACACACTTCGCCATCATGTCCTCCTTAGATGGGGTCAGTCCTGCAATTAGCAGAGGGGCGGAGTCCTCTCGCCAAGATTGCAGCCCGTGTCGGCCGTAGCGCCATCGCACACCGAGGGATATCTAAGGCTCACCATCGCGATCAGTACGCAGGCCGCGCCCGCTATCGCGTACATTCGTTCTAGCGTTGGGCTGTTGGGTTTACGTACGGGACTACAGTCGTGCCTTTATCCAATGGACCACGTCGTCGAGTACCTGATCGTGTTCCGGCTCGTTGAAGACCTCGTGATACCGCCGGGGTAAACCTTCGACTCGACGTCGGCCGATCACACACTTGATCAGGCGACGACTGTCGTTGACGGCGACCAGCCTGTCGTCGGAGCCATGGACGACTAAGAGCGGCGCCGTCAGTGCCGGGGCTTGGCCAGGCATGGTCTCACCAACCCGTAGCAGCACACGCCCAACGCCCGCAGGAACCCCTCCCCGATAAACCAGCGGGTCGGCGTTGTGGGCGGCCACTACGACGGGGTCCCGAGAAATGGCCTCGTCGTCGATTTGCAGTAAGGGCGGTCCGGGCAGGATAGCGCTGAATCCTTTGGCGACCTACGCCGGCAAGGGCGGTATCAGAGCCTGAACTGCCACGTCCGGAGCCGACAACACCATGAGGTCGTCGTTGTCCGGAGCCTCTGCGCCATAGGCGAAAACTATTGCGTCACCCATGCTGTGACCGAGCACTATGCACTTCAGGCCAGGATGCTCCCTTCGGGCGATGCCGACCGATGTGGCGACGGTCGCCTGTGTACTCAGAGATATCCCGCACCACGACTCGTTTGCCGCCGGAGCGGCCGTGGCCACAGTGATCCAGCGCGTAGGTCACCGACCTTTCCTCACCGCCTCGCTTCGCGAGGTGATCGGAATGGCGGGGATGCTCGCCCGTTCAGTGAGCTGGCGGTGTGGGATTTCGCCGACTTCGCTTCCACAGCACTGAGACAACGTGTCGTCGACCATCGAGTTGCGACAGGCGGGCTTTGCAGACTGCAGTGACAGCCAGCGGGTGTTCCTCGAACTTTCGCCGAGCTTGCCGCCCGTAAGCTGGTTTCCCCGCCGCGGGTTTAGCTGGCCGTCCGGCGTCTCGCAGCGTCGTACGGCGCCATAGCCACTTCGCATCGTGAGGCGCTGGGCGACAGTACGTTTGAGCGCCCCTAGGCCCCAATGTGTCGGCATGTTCACCGAGCACACCATTGTCTACGCGCTGCGCGGCTCCGGCGAATGCAAGCGGTGCCTGCTGCTGTCGTGGGCAAGATCACAGCGATGGTGCGGAATCAGTGCATCAGGCGAGTTTTGACCTTGCGTTCTTCCAGCAAGAAGGTTTAGCGCTTCCGGGGCAGTCGAGGTGATGTTTCGTGGGCATCAACACCGTTGCCGATACGTCGGCAGAGAAGGCTTTTGGCGAGGCTTGAAGCGACCGAACTGGCCGCAGCGGGTTGCGCTGGTCCCTGGCTTCGCAACGCGTTAGCTGCCCCAGGGAGATCCGCATGACAGGAGATGAAGGGAATGGCAGCGATATGCAAGTCACGGGCGGTCTGCAGCGACGCTGGACGGTCACACCGGATGCATCGGCGCCGCTGCCAAGCCGGGGGCACCCCGGTGCTTCAGAAGCATAAGGGGAGGCATCGGCAGGGGGCCGACATTGGTGATGGGTGAGCGTCGCCACATCACCGGCGTGGCAATCTGTCATGGCTGGCGTCGCTTGACCGAGCCAACCTTTAACCGGACGACCGCCGGACGGTGACAGCTGTGCGGCGCCGACACCTACGAGTATTGACCGGCCAAGGACGGGTGCTCACCGACGCGGATTGGGTTGAATATGCCAATCAGCACCTGACATCCGAACTTTCGGCTTTGAACGCGCAGTTCCTCGAGGGCAGTAGCAGCGAGCGATGGTTGCGTATGTCGTATCAGCCGGGCCGGAATGCCATAAATCATAACCCAATCAGGTCGGGGTTAATTGCTGAGATGTTGGATCAGACCGCCATCCACTGCGGTTACCTAGTAACTGGTTATCCTTGCGCGACAACGCAGATGGAGTTGGTGATCATGCGGCCGGCGACGGCTTGCTGCTATGTCGCGACCGGTCGGCTTATAGGGCGGACAGCAGAAGCAGCCTTTCTGAGCGCCGAGCTGGCCGATGAGGCGGGGTTCGAAATCGCCACAATAAGGGCGGCTGCCCAGGTGGCAACCGGCCTAACAGGACCGCTGTAACGCAATATCCCACAGTGTGTTTGGAAACATGATCGGTTGTGGCCCTGCTGAGCACGGCTGAAACAACGCGTCGGTCAGTATCCGATCGAAGGAAGGTAAGCGCCTCTTGGGTCTTGATATAGGCCTTTTGTCATCAGGTTCAGCAGGTACACAACGCGCAACTGCTGGCGAAAGCACCAGCGCAGCAGTTCGCAGTTGCGCGCCGGCACCAAGAAGCCTGGTCCAGGAAACGCCTCGGCTGCCGATATCAGCGCAATGAGATCGTCATTAGTTTCGGCGACGGAGTGCGTGAAAAATCCAATTCCCGTGGTGTAGCCAGTGATCCGGCCGTGACGTTCGACGACCCGGGCCGCCGACTCAGCAACGGCGTCTTTGAGTTCCCCCGCGCGGTCATGGCCGTGTACCCGCACACACAGCGCATCACACTCCTCGAGATCGCTATCCACTGCCGCTCGGATGCCATAACCCGGATACGCCAGCTTTACCGGGTGTCCCATTCGTGGACATCAGGGTGCGTTCCGCAACTGCAGCCGACGCATCGGAGTGCGGGCGGGTTGCGACCAGGCCAAATACATCCGGATGCGCATTAAAGCTGCTACCGACTCTGCGATTGCTGCGAATGCCTCGTAGCATATCGTCGCGGCTAGTTACCAAAAGCTCGCTGGCGGGTTTGCCGTTCTCGGCTACGCGACTTTTGATGGCCATGGAAGAAGGGCTTCTGCCCGAATTGGCGGCCGTTCCAGACCAGACCCGGAAAGTGCTGACGACTGCGGCGGTCGAGCCGCTGGGTGATCCGGCACTGCTGTGCCGACGGCATTGCGGCTGGGCATCGGTGTCGAGGGCTCCGAACCGGAGCGTTGCGCCGCCAGCCCACGCGTACACGTGGCGGCCTGTCAGCCGCCGCGGCGTTTACTGCGCGGGCAGCAACCTTGACGCTTAGTCCGGCACAGCGAGCCGAGCGGGCGCTGGTCGCTGCGTCGATCAACGTTGGAGCAGGCCCAAGTCGCCGGCTTTGCTCGCGATGGTCTGTCGAACGCTGAGACGGTGCGCGATTGTTTGCCAGCGCTAAGACCGTCGCATGTCACCTGACCAAAGTGTTCAGCAAGCTCGAAATCAGCTCACGAGCCCAGCTCGAACGGGTTGTTTCACCCCACCATCTCCCCGACGGGCGGGTAGCAAGCCAGTCGCCGTGTAGTCTCGCTCTGTGATAGCTCTAGCCTCCTAATGGCAATGCGCGAGATTGGGTTGATCGGTCGGCGCACCGAAACGCGTGCTCTCGATGACCTGTTGGCTGATGTCAAGTCAGGGCAAAGCCGCACGCTCCTGCTGCGCGGCGAGGCGGGCGTGGGCAAAAGCGCATTGCTGGAATTGGTTGTTAGCCACGCCGCGGACTGCCATGTGCTGCGCGCGACCGGCGTGCAAGCCGAGATGGAGTTGGCGTTTGCCGGACTTCATCAATTGCTCGGACCAGTGTTGGGCCGGCTCGAACACCTTCCCGCGCCGCAGCGCGACGCACTCGGTACGGCTTTCGGTCTGCGTTCAGGACCTGCCCCTGATCGATTTTTCCTTGCCCTCGCAACGTTGACGTTGCTGTCGGAGGCCTCTGATGACCGGCCCCTGCTCTGCCTCATCGATGATGAGCAGTGGCTTGATCGTGCATCGGCACAGGTGCTGGCGTTCGTTGCGCGGCGCTTGGGCGCGGAGTCGGTCGGTCTGATTTTCGCGGGTCGAGCCACAAGCACCGAGCTTTCGGGGTTGCCCGAACTAGAGGTCAAGGGTCTGGACAACAACGATTCCCGCATACTGCTCGACGCCGCGCTGACCGCGCCCCTTGATCCGCGGGTTTGCGATCAGATCGTGGCAGAAGCACGTGGGAATCCGTTAGGGTTGCTGGAGTTGCCGCGCGGTGTCACCCCCGCCGAGCTGGCCGGGGGTTTTGCGCTGCCCGCCGCGATGCCGCTTTCAGGGCGTCTTGAGGAGAGCTTCCAGCGACGCCTCGAGGCGTTACCGCCTGCGACCCGCCAATTGCTCCTGCTGGCGGCGACCGATCCGGTGGGTGATCCCTCGTTGCTCTGGGTGGCCGCCGACCGGCTCGGGCTCAGCTTTGAGACGGCGATACCCGCGATCGAAGCGGGGCTAATCGACTTTGGGCCCCGGGTGCAGTTTCGTCATCCGCTGGTTCGGTCAGCGGCCTACCGCATGGCGACGCTAACCGAAAAGCAAGAGGCGCACAGGGCGCTGGCTGACGCGACCGATCCCCGGGTGGATCCGGACCGACGGGCATGGCATCGCGCGCAAGGGGCGCCCGGCCCTGACGAGGCCGTCGCCTCCGAACTCGAAACATCTGCCGACAGGGCGTTGGCTCGAGGCGGATTTGCCGCTGCAGCAGCTTTTTTGGAGCGCGCCGCAACATTGACGCCGACGCCGGCTCAGCGTGCGGCGCGGATGCTGGCCGCGGCGAAGGCCAAACGCGATGCCGGTGCCCTCGACGCCTCACTGGGCCTATTGGTCGCCGTCGATGCCGGACCATTAAACGCAAGGCAGAGCGCCGAGGTGCAGTGTTTGCGTGGGCAGATCGCATTCGATCAGCTGCGCGTTCAAGACGCGGCTCGCTTGCTGCACGCTGCCGCCCAACAGTTCGAACCGCTCAGCGGCGAAACGGCCCGCGATGTACGCGTACAAGCATTGGATGCGGCGATGTTGCTCGGAGATCTCAACGGCCCAGGCGGCATCCGGGAGGCCGCCACCGCTGCGCGTGTTGGACCGCCGGCCCCGCAGCCCCCGCGGGCGATCGACGTGGTCCTCGACGGGCTTGCAGTTCGCTATACCGACAGCTATGCCGCCGCGGTGCCGCTGCTGGCGCGTTCAATCCAGCTGCTGCTGGCCGTGGACGCCGATGCCGAGCATCTCCATGCGTGGCTGCCGATTTCGCGATTGAAGGCCAGCGCTGCGCTTGCCGCCGAGGTGTGGGATGCCGACAGCTGGCATGCCGTGGCGTTGCGTGAGACGCAGTTGGCCCGGTTGGCCGGCGCACCCGTCCACCTACAATTCGCGCTGAATTACCTGGCCTGGACTTATGTGCTGCGCGGTGAATTCGGCAAGGCAGCAGCAATGATCAACGAGGATCACCTAATCGCCGACGCGACAGGCAACCCACCCCTTCGTTTCCTCGAAATGCTTCTTGCGGCCTGGCGTGGGCAGCAGGACACGGCGGAGGAATTGATCCAGGCCACATTAATGTCTGCGTCTGCGGCCGGGCTTGGCAGGGTCGTCGACTTCGCCGTCTACGCCCGTGCGGTGCTCAATAATGGTCTGGGGCAGCTTGTCTCGGCGCGCGAGGCCGCCCAGCATCTTTTCACCAGTGACCATGTCGGATTCGGAGCCCTGGTGATCCCAGAAGTCGCAGACGCGGCGTCGCGGACCAATGATGTCTCTCTGCTCAGCGCGGCCCGTGACTGGATGGCTGAACGCACGCCGGTAACGCCAACACCGTGGGCCCTCGGTCTCGAGGCTCGCATAGGGGCCCTGTTGAGCGAAGGCGACTTCGCCGACCACCTACACCGCGAGTCCCTGGAACACCTCGGCCGCACACCCGTCGGTGTCGAACGCGCCCGCGGACATCTGATGTACGGCGAATGGCTGCGCCGCCAAAATAGGCGCGTCGATGCCCGTATCCAGTTGCGCCTCGCCGACGAGATGTTCGCTTCCATGGGAGCCACCGGCTTTGCCGACCGCGCACGTCGCGAGCTGCGGGCCACCGGTGAAACGGCCCGCAAACGCACGCTCGAGGCCCGCCTTGACCTGACGCCGCAGGAACTGCAAGTGGCATCGCTGGCACGCGATGGGCTTTCGAACCCAGAAATAGGGACACGACTTTTCATCAGCTCGCGCACCGTCCAGTACCACCTCCGCAAGGTCTTCGCCAAGCTCGCCATACGCTCGCGCGCTGAGCTTGTCCATGTGCTGCCCGCTGATACAGCGGCCATCGAGTCCAGCGCATAACACCCCCTCGGGACAAAGAGGTGCGTGTCCGGGGTCGACGCGCCGTCGGCCAATCGACATAGCAGTTTTCTGAACTCAAAGCTCCACCTCGCCATTCCCGAGAACACGCCGGCTCCGACCAGATCGCCTACTAGGGCTGCTTCCAACGCCGTGGGCCGGCCCCGTCGCGGTGTCAGACTGGAAGGCCTGACCCTGACGGCAGTGAGGTCGTCGGTTGAGAGGCCCAAAGGACGCGGGCGAGCGGACGCGAGGGGTCTGGTGTGCCGATGAGCCGGTTTGGCATCGATCTCGTTGGGCGGCGGTCCGGTGCTGGCCCGGTCGCTACACACTTGTCGTACGCGCCCATCTCGAGCCGCGACATAAGGGACCGACTTTGGGTGGCAGCCCGAGGCCGTTATCACCATGACTTGTTTAAAGAGTAGTGGCGATGTGTTGCCCTCGCCGTCGCATTCGTCATGGTAACGTGCAGAGCTTCTCCCCGAATGCGCAGCCAAGATCGAGCCACCACGCCGCTGGTGTCGTTGACCGCCAGATCGGACCGTTCCAGTCCCAGGCGACCAATGAGCGATGACATGGCCGGCCAGCCCGTCAGTAGGCTCAGCAGCCGGGCGAAACACCGTCACGTCGCCTCGCTACCGGGGTACCCGGAGTGGTTCTAGACTGGCGACCCTAACGCTCGGAGCAGTTGGACACGTGCACCGCACGCGGTGACGGCCGACCTGCAAGGGCCAAAATTTCGTTGAACCCGTCTAGCAGGCACGAAGCAAATAGCTTCTCGTGCTGAATGGCGGCCCGGTCATAGCGCGCGGTGACGGTACACATGCCGTCGTTGGACAACAGTACGGTTTCTATGGCCATGCCGTTCAATGGGGCGAGTCCGTACTGCCGAAGTACCTTTGCACCTGCGATGTAGGTGTCATGGGGGTGAAGCGGGACATTGCTAGCTAGTACGTCGGAGGCGGCGGCCGCTCGGTGCATCATCAGCGCCAAAATCGGCTTCGGCAACCTACTCAGCACTGGTGCAAGGGAATTGATCAATCCTTTGGCCGGCTCTTGGCGGCGCTGGGTCAATTGCGCACGGATTTTTTGGATGCGTTCGACTGGTTCGTCTATACCGAGTGGACCCGCGAGGGCGACGCTGGTAAACCGGTTGCCGCCAGCAGGCTCGGATCCGGTGCGCAAGTTCATCGGCACGACCATGGGTATGTGGGCCGTCGGCTCCCCGAGAGCCGCGTGGTAGCGCGACAAAGCACCGCACAGGCCGGCCAAGTATGCATCGTTGATTGAGCCGCCCGCGGCACTCGCCGCATTGCGCAAATCAACCAGTTTGATATCCAGTGCTTCACTGCGGATCGAAAGGCTGCGGTGCCGGAGCAACGGCGATGGTTTTGCAGGTTGCGCAAGCACTCTCGCGGCCGAGCGGACGTAACCGAGAATACGTGCCGGTTCACTCATTGCCAGACCGGGGACCGACAGTGCCGGCACGATGTTGCCGTGGGCCCCATCGATCCGCTGGTCAATCCCGGCCGCTGCGAAGGAGTTCGCAGAAGGATCGTTGAGACCGGGTTGCTGCGTTCTCGGCTCGGATGGCGGGTTTCTCTCTTGGTCGTAGATCTGAGCGGACATCTGGGCGCTGCCGATACCGTCGGCGAGCGCATGACTGAGGTGCAACAGGACGGCGGCCCTTCCATCGGCGAGGCCCTCAACTAGTGTCGCGGTCCACAACGGTCGCGCTACGTCCATCGGTGACTGCAGCATCACCTCAGCCACATCGAATAATTCGCGCAATGTGCCGGGTTCTGGAACGCGGATTCGCCGCACGTGGAAGTCCAGGTTGAAATCGGGGTCGAGGCCCCATCGCGGCGAGGCTATCGGCAATAGCGGTGCAACCACCTTTTGGCGCAGGCGCAATACTTGTCGGGAAACCGCTTCGGCGTGGGCCCGGACGCGGTCCCAGTCGGGTGTGGTGTCAAGGATTTCCACGGCCATGAATCCGGCGCGGAACCAGGGATTGGCGTCATTCCGAAGCATCAGATAGTCGACTGGGGCTAATCGGCTTTGCCACGTGCCGGCCGCGGTGAGGTCAGGTGCTGCCGTCCTTCCCGGTTTGCCGCCAGTCGCGGATGCTCCGGCACGCGAGCCCTGGCCGTGTAGTTGCTGGGTCAACTTTGTTGCTCTCTTTCTTGCCGGAACGTTTCGCGCGCAGGCGTTTTCAGGGCCCGGCGGAGGTAAATAACAGTGGGCATCGGGCAACGACCATCGGCGTGGGCACCTACGATTTTCTGAACGGGGGCCGCTGGATCTGTCGCCATGGTTGTGCTTCTTCAAGCTCGTAGGCTAGCTCTAGCAGCCGAGCTTCCTGGCCGATGGGAGCGGCCAGCATCATCCCTACTGGCATGCCGTTTACGGACTGCGCCAAGGGCAGTGAGATCGCAGGCTGCCCGGAGATATTGTGCTGGGGGGTAAAACCTATCCAGTTGGTAAGCCGGTCGATGATCTGCTCGAAGCCTGCCGTTGGGTCTAGGTGACCGATTCGCGGGGTTTCGTGCGCGAGCGTCGGGGTCAATTCAACGTCGTAGGTGCGGTGGAACTCAGCGCGTTTTCGGCCCATACCGGTCAACCGCGCGACTGCTGGCGGTAGCCGCTGTAGGTTGCACTGGCCGTTGCGCGCCAACCCCAGCGTCAGGTTGTCGAATTTGCCCAAATCGACGGCAGGGCCCCCCATGTGGCGGCTCATTCGTGAAAGCGCCATCACCAGATAGGTGCAACTCGACGAGTACAACAGGTAGTCACCGGGGAAGGACGGCGGCTCAACGGCCTCATCGGAATGGTCGACGCGATGTCCGAGTTCTTCGAGCAGAGTTGCGGTCTTGAGCGTCAACTCGGTTATTTCGGGATCACACGCGCCCGCAGCCGAGCGCGTCCGCATAGCGATCCGCAAACGGGCCTTACCTGGCGCGCGCACATCACCGATAGGAGGCAGCCGGCGGTTGCGCCCAAGCCGCTCCGTCTCACGATAAAATGCCGCTGTATCCCGTACCGAGCGCGTCAAGACACCGTTTTCGATGATCCTGATCGGTAGCCAGCGCATCGCCAAGTCCATCGGCAAACGGCCCCGCGACGGCTTCAAACCGACCAACCCGTTGCAGGAAGCGGGAATTCGGATTGATCCACCGGCGTCGTTGGCTTGGGCGATCGGCACTACTCCAGCCGCGACAAACGCCCCAGACCCTGACGATGATCCGCCGGATGTGTAATTCGGATTCCAGGGGTTACGCACTGCGCCCAGCCGTGGGTGCTCGGTTGCCGCGTTCAACCCGAACTCCGACATACGTGTTAAGCCCAGCGGCACCATTCCGGTGCGCAGGTACGAACGGACGAATTCCCCGTTCTTCACGGCGGGTCGGGGGTCCCAGGCGTCGGTCCCGGCCATTGCTGGCATCCCTGCCACGGTTTCGCAGTCTTTGAGGAAGCTGGGCACACCGCTGAAGAACCCTGCACGGATGCTGGCGGCCTTCACCTTGGCACGCGCATGGTCGAAGGCTGCGTAGGCAAGGCCGTTGAGGATGGGGTTTACCGCTTCGGTGCGTGTTATCGCGGCCTCAACAACTTCTTGCACCGACACTTGGTATTTTCTCAACGCCTCAGCGAGAGCGACTCCGTCATGTTCGCCCAGGGCGTCGTCGCGGAAAGCGTGTACCGGCTCCAACGGAAAAGCTCCTATCTGACTGGGGTTACGAGCGTCAGCAGACAGCGCTCCACGCGGTCTCCCCAGCTCGGCTTCCCTCTGCCACGAGAGGTTCACTACGACCAAAAACGCCGTACGTGAGCGCTTCTGGGTCATTCCGTTTTCGAAAGTGACGCAAAACACAAGGCTGGGAAGGGTGGGCAACGCGGGCGTCCTCTCTTAGGAGGGCGGTAGTCGTTCAGGTGACCACCCGAAGCGATCAGCGCCTGCTACACAACGGATCTCCTGCGACCAATGCGCCGTGCAACACAGCGTGGCTGGCCGCTCACCCGACCCCGTTTGACACCCCAGAAGTGTTCTCTTGGTCCAGTGCCCTACTGCCCTTACCGCAACATCTGGCCGACGACGGAACAGTGCGTCGAGGATTTTTTGCCCGTTTTTGCTGGCTGTTATCCATCCACAGTCACCGAGTGGCTATGCCTGGTTGTGACCGCAGAAAGGTTGGCGTCGAAATCCAGACCGCGACGTCAGCAGAGCGACCGTAGTCTGATTCATAGAACTCACGGAATGGACGTGACTGTGGATCGACAAGCCACCACACGCAGCTGTCTGGCCGGTCTGCGCATCGACGCATACGCGGTAGGAATCCGTATCAGCCAGGCGCGCATAAACAATGCAGGTTGACTACTGCTGTGGCAGTTCGGGTCTCGTAACTCAGCCCCGCACGCCGGGCTTGGACTGCAGTCCGCACGAGCCACCCTTATCGCTCACTCGCGTCGGTGTCCGAAGAGGTTCGAATAGGCCGGCCGTCTGGTCTATGAGCGATAGGTTCAGGACGAGCCACGGCGGTCTGACAGTTGCCGTCGCGCACCACGTCGCACGAGTTCTGCTATGCCGCAGAATCATTCGGTGGCCAAGCTGTGTGGAGTAGTCGCGCTCACCGGTTCGCCACACAACTGGCAAGTTCGGCGCCCGGCATGGTTCATGCGCAAGGTCGGGACTCGCCTGGACCCAATCGCGGCCACGGAGGAGGCAGCGCTCGGGCCCAAGCGACGCGTTACAGGTGTCCAAGCCACTGACGTGTGCAGAGACACATCGTCGGTGAGAGCGTGTCGCACGTAGTGCGCCTAGTTGATGCGTTTACACAGACAGACGGTCGTCACCCCCGCGGACGTCAGGGTGACCACCAGGGAGGCCGTCAGTACTGGATTAGGGAGTATGTCGATGAGACTTAAGGAAAGACACCTAACCGACGTTGCGATCGATGGGATCACCAATAGCTCGCCTCCAGAACGAACTTTGCCCTCGGCATCCATTCTTTTCGCGAGGGGGACCAGTGCCAGTAGGGAGCCCGGCCCATGGAACGAAGCCGGTTTCGTGAGCCGGGCCGGCGGTGTGCGGAAGCTGCTGGTTGCCAGCCTCATCTCCATCGGGGTGCTGCTAGTAAGCGTCTTTTTCTTGGCGGTCACCTGCACAAGGCTCGACTGGCCCAATACGACAGCTGGTTCGACCTGTGTGTACCACCCCAGCCGAAGCGCCGATTCGTTTGTTCAGCTAAAAACTAGCGGATCGACGCTTCCCAGCAGACCAGACGGCGATGGAGGTGTCTGATCGGTGCTGGGAGGCCGAATGATTGGGTGCACCTGGCAGTAAGTTGGTGTTCCGAGGCCATTTAGCCTAATACCAGGGCCATTAGGCTGCACGCTGCTGGTCGTCGTCGTATCGCTAAATATGGCATGTCGTGCGATGGGCGTGGCTTGGACCGACATGTCAGCCTAAGTGCGTCGGCAGGTGGGCCAACGGAGAAGTCGACACAAAGCCGAGATCCACTGCCTAAACAAATGATTCATGGAGGAGTCGGCAATGAGTCAGATGTCTACCTCGGAGCAGCCGCGCACGATCACGCACGTTGGTGTGACAGTCACGAATGCCGAGCAGGCAATCGACTGGTATCAACGCGTCCTTGGCTTCCAAGTCCTGCATGAGCCGCAGGAGTACACCGCTGGCGAAGGCCATTTCGGTGGGTTGGTCGCCGATATGCTGGGGCCGCATGTGGTGACCGGCAAGATCGCGATGATGGACGCCGGTAACGGCGTCGGTCTGGAGTTATTCGAGTTCTCCGAACCCAAGCCAGATAGGCGGGGCAGCGACGAGAACCAACAGTTCTATCTCCATAAGACTGGTACGTTTCACTTCTGCGTGGTCGACCCCGACGTTGAAGGCTTGGCGCGACGGATCGCTGCGAGCGGTGGCAAGCAACGCAGCGCCGTCTGGGAATTCGCGCCAGGCATCGGCTTTTTCGTATGTTATTGCGAAGACCCCTTCGGTAATATCGTCGAAATCTACTCACACGGCACGTGTCATATCTGGAGCGCACTGGCACAACTCAATCAGAAGGCCGGAGACCATCAGCTTGAGTAACCCGGCGCACCGGCTCCGGTTATCGTCTGCACCCTCTCGAGAAGGACGCCGGCATCGGTTTCAACTCCTACAAGTGAGGCAGCACTTCCTATTCATAACGGCGGGGGAACCCCGTCAGCGGATCCGAAGTACAGCACCATCACACACTTCGCCATCACGTCCGTTAGGTCCGGTCAGTTCTGCGATTAACCGGGGTTAGGCTCCTCTGGCCAAGAATGAGGCTCGTGAGGGCCGTAGCGCCATCGGATCGCGAGCGAAATTTAGGGAACTCAGCCTCACAAGCAGTAACGCGGGTTACCGGCTCTCGCGCACATTCGTCAGGCGTTGAACTGTTGGGGTTTGCGCAGTGTGTCGGCACGATAGCCGTGCCTTGACCCGCCAGGCCACGTCGACCAGTACCTGATCGCGTTCGGGCTCGTTGAAGTCCTTGTGGTACAGCCGGGATTGATCGTCGACTCGACGTGGGCCGATCCGACGCAGTCGATCCGGCGACGACGGCAACCAGCCGGTCGTTGGCGCCAGGGGCCACCAAGAGCGGCACCGTGAGTGCCCGCGCCCGGCGGGCCTGCTCTCACCATCCGCAGCATAATGCGCCCAACGCCCGCAGGACCCGGTGCGCGATAGACCGGCGGGTCGGCGTTGTGGGCCGCCAGGAAGGTGCGGTCCCGAGAAATGGCGTCGTCGTCGTGCAGCTTGCATGATTGCGCTGTTAGGTGACCCGACTAATAGAGGAGAAACAAGTAGCCCTGCCGGCGTGGTGATTTGGCGGTGTTACAGCGTGGGGACTAGCCCCCCGTCGCAACGGATGGCTGTGCCGGTGAGGTACGACGCGGGAGTGCCGCATAAGAACGCGGCGACACTGCCGAACTCATCGGGTTCACCGTAGCGTCCAGCGGGGATTTGGCTTGCTGAAGCCTTTTCGATCTCTTCGATCGGGACGCTGGCATTCGCGGCCGCTGCTTCATCGATTCGTCGGGACCGCGGTGTGGCGATCCGACCGGGCAGTAGGGAATTCACTGTAATTCCTTGCGATGCAACCTCGGTCGCGAGGGTCTTCAAGAAGCCGGCGAGTGCCGCGCGCCCTAGGTTTGACAATGCCAGATTGGGCAGCGGGGCCTCGATGCTGGTCGAACTGATACTGAGGATGCGTCCCCACTTTTGCGCCCGCATCGCGGGCAGCACCGTCCGCACGAGCAGCACGTGGGGCTTGACCAACGCGTCTACCGCGGAGTCGATGTCCTCAAGGTCGATGTCGGTGGCGCGACCTGGCTCCGGCCCGGGCCCGTTGAGCACCAAAATGTCGATGTCGCCTACGCGATCGTTTGCCGCAGCGATTAACGCATGCGCGCCGCCGTCGGCCACTAGGTCTGCGCCGAGGCCGACTGCCTTGGGAAGCATGGCCGCTACTTGTTCGGCGCGTCCGGCCGAGCGGCCGGTGACGACGACGGTGGCATCATTGGCCGCAAGAGCCCGGGCGGTGGCCAGGCCGAGACCTGATGTCGACGCGCACACAAGCGCGGTATGGGAGGCCAATCCTAAGTCCATTGATAGCTCCTTCGTCGCGCCTGTATGTCACATAGTGTCCGTGGAATTACTGTGTCGTTCCCTGCGAATCGCGGGGTCGATCCCAAGCATGACCGAGTCAACCACTGGTGGGTGGCTGTGGCTGTCCAAGCCGAAAATCGGACCACGATGTTTTATCCGCTCAGCGCGCATAACCACGGCTTAAAGCGGCATGGCCAGATCAGTTGGGCTGCTCGACGGGGACTTGTCAGTGCGACCTTGTTGGGTTGGTCGTACCGTCTAAACAGCTGCCGCAGAACTCTTTCGCAATAGCTGCGTCTCGGACCGCAACCTGGTTGAGTGTGGACAGCCCGGGGCGCAAAAGTTCTTACACCGTATGCACCGCTCGGGTGATGGCTCCTGGTTACGTTTCGTGGTGCCCGGCGGCGAAGCTGCCGGGCACCACCGAATCGTTGCGGTAGGAACACGGTTTTCACAGGGTCTCCGAGGCGCTGACATACGGTGCATCGGTGCCGACGATCGCATCGGGCGGTGGTGCGCCCCATCGACGGATGAGACCGGTGTCGATGTTGTACAGGTCAAGAACACGCGCAATCGTGTGGTCGACGATGTCATCAATAGTTCGGGGATTGTCGTAGAACGCCGGCACAGGTGGAAAAATGATCGCCCCTGCTTCGGTCGCGGCGAGCATGTTGCGCAGATGTATTGTGGTGAGCGGGGTTTCGCGTACTAGCAATGTAAGGCGGCGGCGCTCTTTGAGGCACACATCGGCCGCGCGCGTCAACAGTGTGGTAGTGGTTCCCGTAGCGATCTCGGCGAGAGTGCGCATGGAGCAGGGCGCGACGATCATGCCCAGTGTGGGGAAAGATCCGCTGGAAATGGCGGCTCCGACATCTCCGATGGTGTAAGTCACATCGGCTTTGTCGCGCAGATCGCGTGCGGAGTAGCAGGTTTCATGCGCCCGTGTCATATCCGCCGCCCGGCTGACCACCAAGTGCGTCTCAACCAGGGATGCTTGGAGCACCTCAAGTAGACGTGCTCCATAAACTATCCCGGTGGCGCCGGTGATTCCGACAATAAGGCGTCCCATGTACCTTCCTCCATGCGGGGAGTGTCAGTCGGGCGGGTATCCGTAACTCGCCCAGTTCGCAAGGATTTTGTCCTGCAGAGCTCTGGGATAAGAGGTCGTGAAGGAGGCGACTTCCGGCAGTGGCCGCCCAAACGATTGGCTACGCATCAGGCAGTTGTACAACGCCTGGCCGCCACGGCCAGTGTATTTCTCGGACGAATCAAGATAAGCCACCCACTCCCCCAGCTTCGTCATCGAGAAAAGGATTTCGCCGCTACCCGGGTGACACCGCGTCGCGAACGCCCACACGACTTGACCGAGGTCGCTTGGGTCGATGTCGTCACCAATCACCAAGATCTTCGGGAACTGCCAGCCAGGATGGGAAGCGAAGATGGTTTGGCCGAGCCGATGCAGGAATTCGTCTACGGGAAGCCCGGTTTGGTCATGCCAACTGTCTGGAACGGTGACGACCATCCAATGTGTCGCCGACTCCAGCGGTGTCCAGCAGGCTGTAACCGGTAATCCGGCTTCACGGCACAGGTGCAGCGTTTCACCCGATATGCCCAATCCCCATATCGTATGTACGTCCTCGACGGGGCGGCCGGGGGCAATCACCGGCAGGATCGCTCGATCGCGATAGGTCACAGCGGTAACGGTGAACAGCGGCCATGGCTTGGGTTCACCGATCGTGTACCCCCCGTACTCGCCCAGGGGCCCTTCCATTGCCATTTCGGAGTCGGAGATCAGCCCCTCCAGCACGATTTCAGCTGACGCCGGCACCTCGAGGTCAACCGTCTCGCAGGCGACCATCTGCATCGCTGCGCCGGTGAGTTGGCTGGCGAAGTCGTGCTCGCTGACGTAGGCGGGCATCGGCGCGCCAGCGGCAATCATCGCCGCGGGCGGCACGCCCAGTGCTAACGCCCACGGGGTCGGTTTGCCTTGCTGTTTCCACATGCCGTGCACCATGCCGATGTGTTGCTCAGGTATCACCAGACCGGTGAGATGGTTCTTGTCCACGAGCATGGCGCGGTTGACCGACCAGTTAGTCCAAGTGCGGTCTGGCGATCGCACGATGTTGATGCCGGCGGTTTGGATGTAGCGTCCGCCATCGCCATCGTGGATGTACGGCACCGGCAGGCGCATCAGATCGATGTCGTCACCGAGCATTGCGTTGCGCTTGCACGGAGCGGAATCCGGCGGGACTGAAACCGGCGAGAGAACCGGCTGCGACTTGGCCTCGACATAGGCCTCGACAAGTTCCAGGGCGGTCGCGCGCGGATCGCGGCCCATCATCATCGCCAGACGCGCCAGGTACAACCCCGGTTGCCGGCTTGTTGCTGCAGGGGCGCCCATCGCCCGCAGACCCGCGTCGGCACCGATTACATGGTTGAAGAGAGGAGCAGCGGCTTTCATCTCCGTGGAGCGGCGGATAATTGCGCCCATTTCCAGATTCCAGTGGATCGGTTCGTCGATCTGCTGCACTTCACCGATGGCCTGCAAAGCCTGCACGTAGTCTCGGAAGCTTTCGTAATGAATACCTGGATGCCCGTCAGCACTTATGCGTTGCGCGGGGTAGGGCGCGACCGGTCCGGCGGCGATGGTCATACGCTCAGCCTCGGCCGAGCATGCCTGTGAGCCCATCGCATACCGCGTGATTCTTAAGGCCCGGCCAAGCGAGTATTGGGCTCTCCCAGCCTCGCGCGCATGTGTGGCGACGTCGGCGCTGGTCGGCGGGTTCTCTTCGGCATTCGGGCGCGCTATCGACGCCCGCCGTTTCTCGTCGGCCTCGACGTCGACTAGCACTCTGGCTAGCAAGTGGCGGACTCGAAGGCCTTGGCCAGAGGCCCACACTCGGTAGGCACCCACATCAGCCGCTCACGGAGGCCCCCATGGCTGATCAATTAGATGAAGTTGATCAAGTGCTGCTGCGTTATGTGAGACGGCGTACGGCGTTACCAATAGCTGTGGATGTGAGCGGTTTGCAGCCTGGCATCGCAGCGCGCCGACTGTGCTCTTTTAGATGCGGATGCAGGGCTGGTGACGAATCGTGACGACGCCGATTCGCGGTCGTGATGAGGAGTTGAAGATCCTCTGCGAGCGCCTGCGCGGGCTGGCCGCCGGTCGCGGCGGCGTAATCGTCGTCGAGGGACCGCCGGGTATCGGAAAAAGTCGGTTGTTGCGGGAATGCGTGTCCGGCGCCGGCGATGGTGTGCGCCCGTTGTTCGGCCAATGCTTTGCGTATCAGCAGGCGGTGCCGTTCGCGCCTCTGCTCATGGCGACGCCGCATAGCGATCGACCGGTTGGCGATACCAGATCCGCCGGTGATTTCGGCAGTGGTGACTCGCCGTCCTGGGTGCTGCACGACCTTTTACAGGCTGTCAGCGCCGCGGCTGTCGTGACACCGCTCGAAATCGTTATTGATGACATCCAGTGGGCTGATAATGCGACCCTGCTGGCCTTGCAGCTGTTGACCGCGAAGCTTGCCGACGCCCCGGTGTTGTGGGTGCTTGCCGCTCGCACTGGTGCGGGCGGTGTGGTAGTTGGCGAGACCATCAGCTTGCTTGAATGTGAAGGTGCCTTGATTCTGCGGCTCGGTGCTTTGGCTCCCAGAGCAGTGGCTGAAATGGTCCAGGATGTGGTGCGTGCCACGGCGGAGAAGTCACTGTTGGATCTTGCTGATAAGTCGCATGGTAATCCGTTTCTTGTCACCGAGCTGGTCGAGGGCTTGCAGGAGGAAGGCCGGATCGTTGTTTCGGGGGGCCGCGCTAGCGTCGTTGGTGATACGCTGCCGCAGCGATTGACAGCGACCATGCAGCAGCGGTTGGACCGGTTGGCGTCGGATACCCGGCGCATGGTGCAGGTGGCTTCGGTTCTGCCGGAGAGGTTTTCAGCGGGCTTACTGGCGGTAATGCTGGAACGTCGTCCGGTTGGCCTGATTTCGGCGGTGGAGGAGGCGGTGCGCGCCGACCTGCTTGTCGAAGACGGGGACCGGCTCCGATTCCGCCATGACGTATTGCGCCAGGCCACCCGCCAGTCTTTGCCACAATCGCTGCTGCGTGCGATGGAGCGTGACGCGGCGACCACGCTGTTAAAGAGCGGGGCCGCGCCGGCAGAGGTAGCGCCCCAGCTTGCGCGCAGTGCTGAGGTGGGTGATCAGGCCGCGATCGCCGCGCTGCGACGAGCAGCTCACTCGTTGGCCGGATGTGATCCTGGCACTGCCGCCGATATAAGTAATCACGCGTTGCAGCTGTTGCCGTTGCAGGACCGGCTGCGTGGCCCTCTGGTGGCTGAAACCGTCGTTTTGCTCAATCAGGCCATGCGCTATGACGAGGCCCAACAACTCGCCGCGGCAACACTGCGCAGCGACCTGTCACCGCAAGAGGAGGCGCAGGTTCGGCTCGCCACCGCCAGCTTGACCCACTTGCCCGGCCGGCGAGCAGAGGAGAATCGCCGCGCACTCCAATTGAGCAACATTAGCGACGACATCAGGACACGCCATCTCGCGTGGCTGGCCTACAACCTGGCGGTGGACGGCCAAGATGACGAGCTTCGCCAGACCGCCGAGCAGGCCCTGGCTGCGGCAAGGACAAGCGGTGATACGGCCAGTGGGCTGTTGGCGGAAGTGGCGCTGGCCAACCTCGTCTGCGCGCAGGGGCAAGCCGAGGACACCAAGACTCGTCTGGACCGGATTGGCGAGTTGATGCATGCCAGCCAGCCCGGGGTGATCAAGCTGGTCGCTGCGGCGAACCGGGCAAATCTAATGATTACGGTGGGTTCGGCCGAAGAAGCCGCGGCGGCGGTCGGCGAAGGATTGCGTCGGTCACGGGTCAACAACAACCTGATGGGATTGCGGCTGTTTACCGGGCTGCGAGCGCTGCTCGAACTGGCGTTGGGGCGACTGAGCGCAGCGCGTGCAGTCGTTGATTCTGTACCGGCCGCAGAGCGTATGACGTGGAGCCGGCTCGGTGGCCAGATCGGCATGATTGCTTTGTCGCAGATCGCCGCCCATACCGATGACCGTGTATTGTTGCGCGAGGTCGGCATCCAGGCGCGCGACGCTCGTGCGCACGGTGGGCCGGCGGTGCGGCGTGAAGCTCTTGCGGCGCTGGCCCATGCGGCGTGGCAGCGTGGTGACGTGCACCAGGCGCTGCGCTGGCTTGCCGATGATTTCCCGCTGCTACAGACCCCGTTGTGGATGGCAGACCTTGATCACCTCATCTTGGCTGCCCGCGTGGCGGCCGGTGCCGGTGATGCCAGCCTGCGTTCGCGCGTCATGCAAGCAGCCGCGACATTGAGGCGCGATAACCTGCCTGTGTCACTGTTTTTCGCCGTCGCATGCCATGCTAGCGCCGTTCTCGAGCGTGACGCAGATGGATTGTTGGGCGCGGCGAAGACTTTAGAGGGTTGTTCGCGTCCGCTGCTGTACGCAGCCGCGGCTGAAGACGCCGGCCGTGAGCTCGCCCGCCTACAGCGTTGCCCGGAAGCCGTCGACCAGCTCAATGCGGCCTTCGATACCTACATCGACTGCCAGGCCTCGGCAGATGCCTACCGAGTCGCCCATGTGTTGCGCGAGCACGGCGTGGCACGACGGATCGTTTTTCCACCGCGACCCAAAACCGGTATCGGCAGCCTGACCGACGGTGAACTTAAAGTCGCTCACCTCGTCGCGTCTGGGGCCAGCAATCGTGTTGCGGCACAACAGCTTTTCCTCTCGCCGCACACCGTGAACACTCATCTGCGCAACATCTTCGGCAAGCTCGACATCAACTCGCGCGCCCAGTTGAGCCTGTTACTCAACGGCGATGGGTGAATGCGCTCGGCAAGCCAACCCCCATCCAGTCCCCACTGCCCTACAGAACGGAGTCGTCGTGACAATCCAACCGATTGACGATGCCAAAACCCGGACGTTGGTGGCGGGCGCCCTCGGTGTTATCGGGCGCAATGTCGTCGAACACCTCGCGGGCGCCGGTCGAGAGGTCCTCGGATTGATCCGGCGGCGCCTGACTGTTCAGGCTATTGTCGCCGGGGCCGAGCATCTCCTACGAACTCTTCGACGAGGTTGCCTCTCGCAAGGTAGTTCCCCCGCCGCGCGTTCAACTCGCCATCTGGCGTCCCGCGGCAGCGTGAGGCACTCACCACGTCGGTGTGCGAGGCTATGGGAGACAGTGCATTAAGGGCGCTGAGCCCTTGAAAATCCGGGCGTGTCCACCGAAGACGCGACCGTGTACGTCCTGCGCGGCCGCGGCCACGATCGCTTTGAAACGCCGGGTAAATCGGGGCAGTCTTCACGGGTGCACCGTCACCTGGTCGCCGACACCACCAATGGTTCGTCACCAAGGTCTGCGTTTCTGCAGAAGCTGCTAGACGGGTTCGGGCGGAAAGGTGAGGTATTGCCGACGTTGCTGTAGCGACTTGGACGCCCACAGTGCTGCTTAGACATACGGCGCAGCTTCTTGTGCGAGCTGAACGCGCGAATGAACGCCCAGCTTGCGGTAGACGTGGGTGAGGTGCGTTTGTACGGTGCGCGGCGAGATGAAAAGTTTTGCAGCAACGTCTTTATCGGCAAGTCCAGCGCAGACTAACCGGACAACGTCGCGCTCCGTGGGCGTCACGGAAGCCCAGCCATGCGACGGCCGTTTGCGGGTGCCATGGCCGCGATGGGCGTATGCGATCGCCTCCTCGGTAGACAGTGCGGCGCCCTGGGCCCAGAAGTCCTCGAATTCCTGGTCGCCGAGCGCCTCACGAAGCGAGGTGATCAACGTTTGGTACTCAATGTCGTAAATTTGGAAGCGGACCTGCCCGAACTGATCTCTCATCGCTTCGGCGGCCCCTAAGAGGCGTACTGCGTCTCGCCACTTGCCCCCATGGTGCACCAAGCTGGCCAGGCACTCCAACGTGTCTGGTGTACTCAAATACGCGTTCGTCTCCGACGCGCAACCTAAGGCCCGTAGTGCGTCACGCCGAGCGTGCTCGATCTGTCCTTGTGCGGCCGCAATCCGCGCCCGAATCGTCAGCGCCCTGGAGGCGTTCGAACCGGTTGTCGTGGAAACAGCGTCGTCGGCGGCACGTCGAGCCGCAGCGAGGTTGCCCCGGGCGAGCGCGACCTCCGCACGGGGATTCCAATGAAGTGCCCGCAGTTCCGGCCGTAGGCTCAAGCGCGCCGCTTCGCTGGCTTGTTCGGCCGCTGCAACGTCGCCGGCGGCCAAGGCGGCCAGGGCAAGGCCCGCGTAGGTAAAGCCCGTCAGGGAATCGCTGAGTTCGGCGGCTTGCTCGGCTGCGGCGGCAGCGGTGGAAACGGCTGCTGCTGTTTGACCATGGAACGCGAGCGCCATGCTGCGACCAAAGCGGCCGCCCACACTGAAGATCGGGTCCTGGTATGCGTCAGCGTCGGCCATCACTTCATCGAATTGGTGTAGGGCTCCCTTCAGATCACCGCTGCACAGTCGCGCCATCCCGATGTTCCAACAACAGTGCCGTGCAGTGAATTGATCGCCGATTGAACGGGCGATGTCGCGCCCTTCTTGCGCGGATTGAAGCACCCCCATGGGATCGCCTGCGAGTAAGGCGGCAAATGCCTGGAACGGAAGGAGCTGACTCAACGCCGTCAGATCTCCATCGGATCGGGCGAGATTAATGGCCTCGGAGAAGGCTTCCTCGGCAGCTTCAGCGCTATAGGACGAGACACAACACCACGCGCTCAATGCCTTGAGCAAAAGCCCGGGGTCTCCGATCTCGCGCGCAAGCTCCAATGCTTCCGTTGCCGCGTCCTTGCGCCCGGGGTCTGCAACTGACACGGTCAGCATGGTCCGGTCAGCTAGCGCCCGTGCGTGCACTGCCGGTGTGAGTGTGGTACCGGCCGTGTCGGCGAGGGCGAGGGCCGCGTCATACCAGCGAAGCCCCTCCTGGATTCTGCCGCGCCGTCGCCAGAACGGCTGTAGAAACGAGGCAAGGGTCAGCGCTGAAGGAGCGTCAGCTTGCTCAAGACACCAAGCGAAAGCCGCGCGGAGGTTATCGATTTCGATTTCCGCTACTTCGGCGTGCGATTCCACGTCGGTAGGTGTCAAAGTGTCGAACTTTGCCGCCAGTGAGCGGTAGTAATCGCGATGGCGAGTGCGAATTGTGTTGATTTCACCGGAGTGGCAGAGCTTTTCGAGGGCGTACTGACGCACCGTTTCCAGGAGTCGGTAGCGTGTTCGGTCTCGATGTTCTTCGGTCAGCACCAGTGACTTATCGACGAGTTGGCTGAGCTCATTCAGCACTTGGTGGCGTTCGGCTTTGCCAGTGCCTGCGACCATCCGGACAGCGTCGAGGTCGAACCCTCCCATGAACACGGCCAGTCGACGAAACAGAACTCGTTCGCGTTCAGTCAGCAGTGCATGTGACCAGTCAACGGAGGCACGCAAGGTTTGTTGGCGTGGCACTGCGGTGCGGGCACCGCGGTTCAGTAGCCGGAAGCGGTCGTGCAGCCCCTCAAGAATTTCTACTATCGACATTGCACGCATTCGGGCAGCGGCTAACTCGATAGCCAGTGGCACTCCATCAAGCCGCTGGCAGAGCTGGGTCACGGCGGCGGCATTGTCGTCGGTGATCTGAAAGTTGGGCCGGGCAAGCCGCGCCCGTTCAGCGAACAGCTGGATTGCGTCGCCAGCTATCGGTAACGATGGAACCCGCATGATCACCTCGCCCGCCACCCCAAGGGGCTCGCGACTGGTGGCAAGTACTTTCAGTCTTGGACAGCCTGCCATCATGTCCCTAGCGACCATCGCGGATACGTCGAGTACATGTTCGCAGTTGTCCAAGACGATCATCATGTGGCGATCGCCGACGGCATGAGTGAGGCTGTCTATTGCCGAGCGTCCCGGTTGATCGCATACACCCAGCGTCCGGGCGACTGTGCTGGCGACGAGGTCGGCGCCGCTGACTGGCGCAAGGTCGACATACCACACTCCGTCATGGAAGCCGCCGGCTAGCCGAACCGAGAGCTGTTGAGCCAGCCGTGTTTTGCCGATTCCTCCCGCTCCGGTGAGAGTGATCAGTCGGTTGTCGGCCAACAGTTGTGCTGCGTCGTTGAGTTCGTCGATCCGTCCAATGAAGCTGGTGAGCTGTGTAGGAATGCTATGAGTCACAACACAACTCGATGTGCGTAAGGGCGGAAAGTGATTGCGCAGCTCTGGGTGGCACAGCTGGACGACCCGCTCTGGCCGAGGCAGATCACGAAGGTAATGCGTGCCAAGGTCGGTTAGCCACACGTCTGCGGGCAAACGGTCGATGACTAGATCTGCTGTGGTGCCAGAAAGCACCGTTTGCCCACCGTGCGCCAAATCGCGTAACCGCGCTGATCTGTTGATGGTGCGTCCGACGTAGTTGGCTTCATCGCGTAATTGCACTTCGCCGGTATGCACACCGATGCGTAACCGGACAGGAGCAAGGGGTGCTCTTTGTAGCTCCAGCGCGCAGGCGATCGCATCGCTGGGCTGTGCGAATGCCACGACAAAGCTGTCACCCTCACCTTGTTCGATCGGCCGAACGCCGCCGTACGTCGCATTCGCTTCTGACAGGGTGCGATCGAGCGTGGCGATGGCAGCAGTCATTTCGCCAGGAGCTGAATCCCAGAGCCGAGTCGACCCTTCGACATCTGCCAGTAGCAGTGTCACAGTTCCGGTGGGGATCATCTCGCTCACCCAGGCTTGCTCCAGTCTGTCGGCTGCGCTTGCGCGCACAATTTTGATCTCCGCTTATCCTTGCCACGGTGCATGAAACGCAGTCGTTCAACGTACGTCGGAACGGGTATATTCCGCAGGTTCTAACGATGTATGCGTCGGGGCTGCCGATGCGGGGTGAACGTCACCGGCCGAGGTGGCGCATGAAGGTACGTCCGCGCGACCGGCATGACCGTGGAACTGTCGCTCGTTGCCGTCGTGGTGTCGTCCCGAGCAGGCTTGTGCGTCTAATATTCACTAGGCCTCACAGACGTGCGCGTCGGACAGGTTCGTCTAGAAAGATCGGAAGTGTGGTCAGTCCGCGGATCAAGGTCCTGTTCGGGTGTTGCAAAACCGCTTCGTGGTCCAATGTGATCGGTCGAATCGAGCAACTAGCCGGCTGATGGCTCTCTCACCTTCAAGCCGCGCCAGCGGTGCTCCCGAGCAGTGGTAAGCCGTGTCCGGACGCAGGTCCGAGATAGCTCCCAGTGGAGTCGCTGTTTCCAGCGCATCTCGAAGTCGACGTCGAAGCGGCCGAGAACTCCGGACTCCTGGTGCGCGGCCATGCGTATGTTTCTGCGATCCTTATTGGCATTCCGGTCGGCTGTTAGCAAATCGCCTCGTCTATATATAAGCGATTCGGCCGATGCTCTAGGCCCGGTCACAGGGAATAGTCGAAGTGAAGCCTCGGCCCGGGCAGCCGGGTGAGCGACGCGCTAGCGATAAGGCCGGCGCCGGTTGCGCCTTGACTGCCCCTATCCAGTGGAGGAGATAAGTTGTCCAACCCGGTAACTGCTGCCGCGCGCTCGGTACTTATTGCGAAAACGCCTGGGACGCAGCATCGGCACGAAGTCTTCAACCACCGTTTTCGCGGGATGTCCTCCGGCTGGTCAACCAGCTGCTGCTGCGCGTCCGACGACTGACTCGTCGTAGCAGCGAAGTGCTTGTTCAGGGAATTTTGTTGCGTGTGTACCGGTTTGTCAAAGTACGGCAATGCACCCTGCTGGGGTTGCTCGCTCAGTCAACCGTCATAAAGCACGCATCGGTGACGTCAATGTTGCACCTCCGCACGCCCACTCACCGAATCGCTGATCGACAACACCCACCAGCACCTGGTGCGCCGGGTGGGGCCACTAGTTCGGTTCTGTTGAGGCGCAGTGCTTGACGTCATGCCAGAGGGCCAGATTGGCGAAGCGCTGGCTCGATACCCGGCGGCGTCTCGGATGGTGATCACTTGGCTGACCTAACGGGTCTGTGCCACACGAGATAGCGAGGCTGTCAGATGTTCGGCTGCGGTAGTTGCTCGGCCTAACGAAGTGCCGAAAAACCGCGTGAATGGCTCACGCAGGCTCAGGAGGGCAACCGGCCAGCGGAGCCCATGCACAGAGCTAGATCGACCGACACGAGAGGGCGATCCATACATGGACATAAGAGTGCGTCTCGCAACTCCAGCCGACGCGCCGGAGTGCGGGCGGATATGCTACGAAGCGTTCGCAGCAATTGCTGATCACCATCGGTTCCCCGCTGAGTTTCCCTCATGCTCGCCGGCAGCAGCGTTAATAGCAGCGCTGAGTGCACATCCGGGTATCTTCGGCCTGGTTGCAGAACACGATGGTGGAATCATCGGAAGCAACTTTCTCGATGAACGCTCAACGATCTTCAGTGTCGGTCCGCTGACCGTGGCTCCCGTCGTGCAGAACTGCGGCGTTGGCACCACGTTGATGCGGGAAGTGCTCCAGCGATGCACTGCACAACACACGCCCGGGGTGCGGTTGGTGCAAGTCGCCTATCACAACCGATCGATGAGTTTGTACGCCAAGCTCGGTTTCGATGTCCGTGAACCATTGGTCGCGGTGCAGGGACACCCAGTAAAGCTGGCGTATCCGGGTTATGGCATCCGAGCGGCAGTGGATAGCGATCTCGAGGAGTGTGATGCGCTGTGTGTGCGGGTACACGGCCATGACCGCGCGGGGGAACTCAAAGACGCCGTTGCTGAGTCGGCGGCCCGGGTCGTCGAACGTCACGGCCGGATCACTGGCTACACCACGGGAATTGGATTTTTCACGCACTCCGTCGCCGAAACTAATGACGATCTCATTGCGCTGATATCGGCAGCCGAGGCGTTTCCTGGACCAGGCTTCTTGGTGCCGGCGCGCAACTGCGAACTGCTGCGCTGGTGCTTTCGCCAGCAGTTGCGCGTTGTGTACCTGCTGAACCTGATGACAAAAGGCCTATATCAAGACCCAAGAGGCGCTTACCTTCCTTCGATCGGATACTGACCGACGCGTTGTTTCAGCCGTGCTCAGCAGGGCCACAACCGATCGTGTTGCCGAAAGGCCTTGTGAGCTGCCGCTTTACACCGGCGCAGTCACATCGGTTGCCAGCTCTAGCCGCCCTCATTATCGCGATTTGAACCCCCGCCTCATCGGCCCGCTCGGCGCCCAGAAAGGCGACTTTCGCTGTCAGCGCTACCAGCTGCCCGGTCGCGACATAGCAGCAAGCCGTCACCGGCCGCAGCATCACCAACTCCATGTGCGTTGTCGCGCAGGGATAATCAATCGCCAGATAGCCGCACCAGCATCTCAGCAACCTTTCCCCCGGAGTCGATTGGGTTATCGTTTACGGCGATCTCGCCCGGCTGATATGACATACGCAACCATCGCTGGCTGCGACTTCCCTCGAGGAGCTGCGCATCCCAAGCCGAAAGTTCGGGCGTCAGGTGCTGATTGGCATAGTTATCTCGCGCCGGTGGGCGCCCATCCTTGGCGGCCCCCCATTTCCTCGGGGAGGTTCGTCGGATGTGGGCGAATACGCCTAATCTGCAGGTGGCCGGGGATGCCTAGCTTGCATCTCGTCGACGCCGTCTGTGCCCATGTGTCCCGCGCTATCGGCGGTGTCCCGGGTGATCGGCACCGCCACGTGCCGACGTGCTCGCCGCGACGACGGCGATGGCCCTGGATCGGCAACGATCACCACTGGCCGGGGCGGATGGGACCAATCCCCCGCTGTTATTAGCTGCTGGGGGTGGCTACCGAGCCGACGCATTCGCTTGAGCCATGCTCGGAGCCGCATCAGCGGATCAAGGCTACACACGCGGCACCACGAAAAGTCGAGCGCTACAACAGTATTCTGGCCGAGAATGTACGCACACCGGACTTCAGAGCGAGAGCGCGCCGATTCCGTCCGTGGTATGAGGTATGACTGCGACGACCACCGCCCGCACAGCGCACGGGCGGCGCCGCCGGCCTGGCGACTCGCCAAGGGCTCACCGACGGTGTGGTTTCACACAACTAGCGCTGTATGGCTATTGATCTGCCCGGGTCCGGGCGAGCACCGGGCCGCACTACCGAGGTGTTACTCACCGGCGTGGTGCGATGCTGCTCGTGCGGGATCACACGGAAAAGACCTGCGGTTGGCTAGTTGGGCGCGGGTGCGGTGGTTCGCTCGGGGTCAGGATGCCTGCGGGACGAGGGTGCGCAGGCTCAGTTCGCGCATGAGCGATGGGAGGCTGACGCCTTGTCGGTCGGCCTCGCGTTGCAGCACTTCGAGGTCTTCTTCGGTAAAGCGCACCAGGACTTTGCCTGTCAGCTTGCGCTGTTCGCTGTTGCTCACCTTATCCTCCGGACTTCGGCGGTGTCTTCGGCGCTGATCGTCGTGTCGTTAGTTTAGGACATCCGTGTCGTTAAATTTGGCATCCAGGCCGATATTGAGCCGCCATGTCGTTATGATGTTGCTAATTAGCAGCATATGGCCTTTCCGGGAGTAGTGCGATTTCGCGCCGGAGTTACCGACGATGACACAGCCCAAGCAGCCGCCGCCGGGTGTGGAAACCACACCGGGTGGTGCGGTGGTGTCGCTGTCGGAAGCGGCCAAGCGGTTGGGCAAGGACCCGCGCACAATCATCCGAGCGATTAAGGCCGGCGAGATTCGGGGCGGGGCGATGCCCCGTCCGGAGCGGTTGCGTTGGTATGTCTACACCGACGAATTGCCAACGCAGCCCGCAGTCGCCCCTTCCCCACCGCCGAGCGCAGTGGTCGATAATCTTCGGGCACAGATTGTTTCGCTAGCCGAGGCCAATCGGCTGCTGATCGCCGCGCAGCAAGAGCTGCTGGACGCCGATCGCTCCACGCACGAAGCCGCCGATAAGTACCGCGCCGTCGCGCGCAACTACCTGGACGCGTTGGCTCAATTCATGGTGCCGGGCAATCTGGGAGACCTGGCGGACCAGCTTTGACGAGACCGCTTCACACGCGGCGTGGGCCTCGTCGCGCCGGAACGGCGCATGAGGGTTGCGGCGCGCGGTTTTTAATAGGCTCGGGGTATCACGGTGTTGAATCGTCACGTGACGATGAGGCTGATGTGTCAGACCGGAGCGGGTTCGTCGGTGAGCACCGCGAGTAGTGTCTTGACTCCGTCGGGCCCGAGCTGGGTTCGCAACGCATCGGCCAGGAGTGTCGGCTGTGCGGGGAATTGGCGCAGTGCGCGGGCGATGACGCGCGACGGGCTGGGATCGCGCGCGTCGGGAGGGTTGCTGGTCGGACGTGGGCCGGCGTTGCGTTCTTGGGCGGCTTGCCAACGTGCGACTTGCTCCTCGAGAGGCACGCGGGCCAGGGTGCGGGCTTCCCGGATGGCCAGTTCGCCTCGGCGTAGGGCGGTTTGCAGTCGGGGGTCTAGCGCCAAGAGCGCACGGCGCTGGGAGACCCAGGCTTGGGTTTTACGTAGGCGGGTGGCTGCGTCGACGGCGCTGCCGCATTCGGAGACCAGGGCTTGCACGGCTTTGGCCTCTTCGATGACGTCGAAGTCTTGTCGGTCGACGTTTTCAGCGATCGAGGCCGAGATGAGGGTGATGCGGTCGCGGGCGATGTCGTCGTTGATGACGACGGCCAAGTCGGTGCGGCCGTACTTGTGGGCGGCGGCCAGGCGGCGGCAGCCGTTGATGACGACGAAGCGGGCGGTGATGACATCGTCGGGATAGAGCTTGAGGTAGGCGCTTTTAGTGACGACGACGGCGGGCTGCAGTTGTATGTCGGCGATCGATTCCAGATCGGACAGATCGCCGAGGTCGTCACGTGGGTTGTGGGGATTGGGCGTCAGGTCGGTCAGCGGCGTGGTGCGGCTGGGCATCGCGGTGAGTTGTTCGACCGGTGATTTGTCGCCGACGGAGCTGCTGAGGCTGGCCAGGTTGGTGCGTTGCCCGCGGGCCATTAGCGGCCGTCCCCGACATTGAGTTCGAGGGCGAATTTGAAGAAGTCCTCGCGGGCTTGCAGCGCCACCCTATTGGCCGGGTATTCGGTGACGACTTGTCCATCGGCGCTGGCGCGGGCGTGCAGCTTGTAGTGCCGGATCACAGTGTGGGCCAGGGGCCAGCCGTTGTTTTTGATGAATTCTTTGGTCTCGTTGAGGTCGTGAGCACCGTCGCGGGGGTCCCAGTTGTTGATGACGACAGTGTAGGGGATGTGTCGGGGTTGGATGACTTTGCTGATCGTGCGTGCGGTGGGGTCGAAACTGAGCGGCTCGGTTTCGATGGGCACGATGATGCGGTCGGCGACATCGAGCACTACTCGTAAGGCGTCAGCGGCGGGTCCGCGGCCCAGTGGGTCGGCGGAGTCATCGCCAGCGTCGAGGTCGATCCATCCGGGGGTGTCGACGTAGACGTGTTGGATGCCGGGGAGTTCCCCGAGTTTTTTGAGGCCATCGAGGTCGTCGTGGGCTTGCACGATATGGAAGGGAAGATCGTTTATTCGCGCGGCCCACCAGATGGCCGATCCTTGGGGGTCGATGGAGACCGCGGCTACTGGTGAGCTCGCGTCCGGGTCGTCGTTGTGGTTGAGGACATCGGCGGTGACGGCGGCCAGGTTGACAGCGATCGTGCTTTTGCCGACGCCGCCCTTCTGATTGAGAACGACGTGAACAGCCATGAATGGCCTTTCCGTATGCTTCCCCCGGCGTTGCCGGGGTACTTCGGATGAGACAGCGGCAGTTTACGGCGCCTGAAAGCGCCTGTCGCTTCGACACGCTGGAAAGGGTCGGGATCGGGTGAGAGGCTGCGACCGAGCCAAAGGGCGGCATAGCCGCGGTGGTTCATGGTGACGACTTAACCGCGGTTAAGTGGTCACCGCAGCGGGTTGGCTGCGGACACGGTCATCGCCTCAATCCGTCAGCGCGAACCCACCATCGGGCACGTCACGAGAGGCGCAGCGTATTCGCTCGGGCCTCGCGCGCAGGCCTGGGTCCGTCCGCGCCGCTGCGCGCGGTCATGACCGGCCTGGTGAGCCCAAGGCCGGCCGCTTTGAGATTGAGCAGCGGGAGTGGCTTGAGGAGTTGGTGATTCATGCTTGTGAGGGCAACGTCACCGCGGCAAGGATGGTGGTACTGAGATTGCGGCGACTGAGCTGTGCACGGCGCCCGAGCGGGAACTCCAGCACGGTCGCCCCTAGTGGTGCATGCCTGGTTAGCCCGTGCCGATCAGCTTAGCAGCCAGTTCGCTGCGCGAGCAATAGACAGCACCAGCGACCACGCACTCGTATAGATGTCAGCGATGGACGTTGGCGGTGGCAGTAGCTGCTTGCCGGTACCGCGGCGACCGGCTCCGATGGCGGGTTACATCGCCGGCGTCGAGGACATCGCTCGGTAGCGGCCGCGGAGCCGGGCGAAACACGGCGAGCTGTGAGGCGCGGGGCGACTTAACCACGGTTAAGTGGCGCCCCTGTGAGGGCGTCGGGGTATGTGGCGTTGACGGCGTTTGTTGCAGGCGCTCCCCCGCCGGGATCGCATGGACTTGCTCGGGGTTGCCGACTGTGGCCCGACCGCCGTGCGTCGCCAGTGACGCTGATGAATTGGTGCGTGCAAATTCCTCACCAGACGACACTGCTTCGCGCTGCACGTTGCGGCATCCCGGTGGGCGCGGCAATGACCATCGTGTTAACGCGCACGTCGGCTCGCCTCTCCCCCGCCGGCGGTCGGCATTGCACTCGGCGCGAGGTTACCGACGCGCATATCCAATGCCGGACCCGCAGCTGGGTTTCTCGTCGTTTGCGCCTAGTCGTCCGGGGACCGTCGTCGCGGTGTGCCCGTCACAATTGATGGCCGCCTGCGCGCCGAGCAGCATAAGTGCAGATCACTGAATCGCAGAATCACGGGGCCACGTGATCACGCGGTCACAGTGTGAATGCATCGCGGGTGATCCGATGATCTCTTTACGCGATCACCCGATCACGGGGTGACCTTATGATTCGATCGCCGGCTCGCCCGGTCACATGGTCACACCGCCGTTCGGTGATGGAGTCGCGTGATGACCGCGTGACCGCATCATGGCGATACAAGGCCACCGCGTGGCGCCATCACTTAGTGACAGCGTGACCGAATCCCTGGGTGATCCGATCATGTGATCGCGGCGCTGCCGCGTGATCTTGAGGCTCGGTTACCCGGTGATGGCGTGATGCGGTCGCAGCGTTGCGCTGTGATCTGGCGATCTCGTCACGGCGCCGCGGTGTCGCAACATCACCCGATCATGTCATCACTCCGCGTCTGGGTGGCTGAATCGCACCGTGCCCCGGTGATCAGATCGCCGCGACACGCCGTCGCTGTGACACCCGGACACGCGGTCACTTGCTGTAATAGATGCGGCAGACGTTAAAGGAGTGATTATGGTGAAAGCGGAAGTGATTGCGATCGCTAATCACAAGGGTGGGGTGGGTAAGTCGTTCACTGCCGTGAACCTCGCCGCCGGCCTGGCGCGGGGCGGATGGCGCACCTTACTGGTCGATTGTGACCCGCAGGGCAACTCGACGTCGATGTTCGATCCTGACGATGACGTGGAGTTCGACATTTACGACTTGATCGGGGAGGGCGCGCCGATCGGCAAGGTGATCCGCAAGACACGGCTGGATGCGCTGGATTTGGTGCCGTCCACCTTGGCGGTGGCCAAGCTGGACATGGAGCTGGTGACGATGCATCGGCGTGAGGAACAGCTGGCGATGGCGCTGGAGCCGGTGTATGGCGGTTATGACGCGATCGTGCTGGATTTGTCGCCGAACTTGGGTCAGCTGGTGATCACTGCGCTGAATGCCGCCGACTGGTTTGTGGTGCCGACCGACGCCAGCAAGTGGGGGAGGCGGGGGGTCAATATGTTTTTGGAGTGGTCGTCGACCTTGCGTAAACATCAGGTGCTGTCAGCCGTTTTTTTGGGGGTTCTGCTGACGAAGTATGAGTCGCAGACGTTGATCAGTCGCGAGACGTTGCATGCGCTGCGTGATGACGGGTTGCCGATCTTCGACACGATTATTCCGAAGCGCACGGCCGCTGAGCGGATGGTCAGTGAGCAGGTCGTGCTGGGTGATCTGGATGCCGATCCGGACCTTGCGCAGGCATACGCCAGTTTCACTGTTGAGGTGATGACCCTTGTTGATGAGGGCCGACGGAATCGAGGAAAGCATCATGCCTAAGAAAGACACTGCTGCCGCCGTCGTCGGCATGTTGTCGAGCGCGGGGGCTCAAACTCGTGCGGCGACTGAAAGCCATCAGCTTGCCCGGGATATCGCGGCGTCGACACCTGTCACTGTGACGGAAGAGCCCCGGGTCTCGGTGTCGGCGCTGCCTACCCCGGGGCGGTCGGGGGCCGCGGTGTCGGGGGAGGCGCCGCGGACCTTACGGTTGCGGCCGGGCACTGCGCAGCGACTTCGTCAGGCGTGGCTGGAGGCCAAACGCGACGATGTGCTGCTGACTGCGCAGGATTTCGCCTCAGATCTGGTCGAGCAGGCATTGGGGCGGCGGCGGCGCTCGGCCGCACAGACTTAACCGCGGTTAAGCCGCTAGGCGCTTTGGGCGCCCTGTGCCAGCTCGGTGAGCCCCCCGTCGTGGCCGAGCAGGACCCAGCGCGATGCCCGCCAATGGAAAGGCGCCAACGCGGGGTCGCGGCCGGTGTCGATGACGTAGCCTGCGCGGGTCGCCAGCTGCGGTTGCAGGTTGGCCACAAGTTCGGCGCAAGCTGTGCAGGCCGCGAACACTTCTGCCGGCGAAGGGTTTTCGGTCCGGGCGTGGCTGCGCCGGCGGCGGCTGACGAGCCGGTCGAAGCTATAGCGGCATTGCTCGGTGAGCACTTCGCAGTGCCCGCAACTGCGGGCGAGCATGGTGGCCGCTGTCGAGGATGGCCCACCGGCGGCTGGTGCGCGGTGCAGCGCCACCGGCGGCGTGGGGTGGGGGTATGCGCCAGTGCCGGAAGGTGCTGGGCGCGGCGGGTGGGGGAGTGGGTGGTCGGCGGCGATGGCGTGCAGGTAGGGCGCGGCGCCGGTGTGCTGGCCGTCGATCCATACCCCGGCCCACATGCCCCAGCAGGCGTGCCAGGTGAGCGCCTGTTGGGCGCACCATGGTCGGGCCGGGCAGTTCAGGCATGCAGCGAGGGTGTCGCGCCGGTGTCGCCGGTTAAACCAGCGCTCCGGATCACGTTGGCAGGGCAGCGTTTTCGTCGGTGGCGGTGGGACAGGGGAGGGGCTCACCGGACGCCGTCCGGGTCGGGGTTGTGGTAGCGGCGCAGCCGGGCCCGTTCGCGGATGTCGTCGAGCGCTTTGCGGGCTGCTTGGCGGCCCGGACCGGCCAGGGCGGCGCGCCCGGCTTGGCGGGCTTTGCGGTTGGCTTCTCGGGCGGCGAGCTGGGCGGCGATGCGGGCGCGGGCTTGGGCAAGTTCTTCGTGCTCGCGGGCCTCGTCGTAGGCCGCGGGGCGGTGGGTCAGATCGCCGTGAGCGGCCAGGATCGCCCCGAGCAGCCCGATCGGCTTGTGCGGGCTGTCGGGCAGCCAGTGCCCGGTGCCGATCCAGTCTTGGATGAGGGTGTTGATGTCGCGCGGTGTCCAGCCGTGCTGGGCCGGTCCGGCCAGGACGCGGGCCCATGGTGTGCCGGTGTTGTACCGACGGGCCCAGGGCGGGCTTTGCTCGCTGCGGATCCATTTGTTTGCCAGGGCGAGAGCCCGGGGCTCCGGGCTGAGGCGGCGCGGAGCGACGCTGCTACCGGCGCGTTGGCGCCGGTGTGGGGTGGTGAGAACTGAGTGAGGTGAGGTTATTTGATTTACAAGCGACCCTGCGGGGTGGGGTGACAGCGGTCGGAGACGGCAGTCGTGCAGGGCCCACACGGAGGCCCAACCGCGCCCGTTATCCCCAACTCGCCAGCTGGCGAATCGCTCGGCTTTGGTGCGCAGCCGCCCGCGCATGACTTCGGTGGCGACACCGAGGAGTCGCAGCGCGGTAGAGGCGCGCTGGATGGTGCGCACTGACAGGCCGGTCATCTGGGCAAGTTGGTTGTTGGTCGGCCGGCAGTCGCGTCCGGTGCGGTGATCGGCAAAGGAGGCACGTGCTTGGGCCACGGCGACAAGGGAGTTGAGACTGACCGGGTTGTTGGGCATGACGGGTCGCACGCGGGTGTCGTAGTGGAGCAGGTAAGCCTGGGGCACGGTGGCGTGCGCCCAGCGCCGGGCCCGGCCGCTCCAGCACGGAATTGCGGCCCAGGGGGCGTCGAGATCCAGGACGATGCGCGGGATGCGGTCGATGCAGTGAGCGCCCGCACGCTGGACCCAGGCGGGGGCGGTGCGGGCGGTGCCGCGGCGCCGCGCTGAGGGGCTGCTGCCGCGGTAGGGGCGGACGAGGGTGTGAGTGGGTCCACGGGAGGCGGTACCTAGACCGTGCGCAGGGCGTGCGCTACCGTGGAATGCGTCTTTCATGACGATTCCCTTCAAGGTGGGGGTTTTCGCGAAAGCGCCTTTTCGGTTCGAGCGGCAACTCGAACCGGCTGCCCTCGGCCTTCGGGCCGGGGGTTTTCGCCGTTAGTGGCGCCTGTTCTGCGGTGGGTATGGCGTTGTGCAGTTGTGTGGCTGTTCCCAGTGATCCAGCGGTTGGGCCGCCGGTGGCTTCGGGTCCTTTCGGTTGGTCTTCTCAGCAGCTAGACGGAGGCGGATATCCGCCGGGGACTCGCCGGGGCGGATATCCGCCCCGGGCTAGCATGCCGCACACCGGCACTAACGCCGAGGTGACACGCCGCAACATCAGTCACAGCTGTCACGGCTGACGCGCTCGGGGCTAGATCGCACCCATGAGCTGCGGTGTAGGGGTCAGGCTCGTGAGCTATGCACGATTGACCCGCTGTTGGTCGGTTGACACTGTGGGCCTTGGTTGTGGGCCAGCGCTGCTCTTTGGGCTAACGATCGTGCAGTGACCAGCATGTCTCGGTTAGTGATCTTTCGCAGCCTGCTCGAGTAGACGTGTGTTGGCGAGTTGGAATTCACACCTGGACGCGCGCCGGTCCTGTTGGACCGTAAGCGGGTGTCTTAGGCGGCTAAGCACGCTCGCGCGTTAACTGGCGGGTCCGTGTACGACCCCTCCTGGACGATTCGTACGTGATGTGGCCGATGATTTCGGCTTCATCGCACGAAACGATGGATGTGGCTGTCGACGTCGGAGCTTCGATGTGCACGGAAGGGTTAAGCCATCCCTGGGCCGGGCTGATTTTTTCTCAACACCGCAGTTACCGGGCGATCGAGGTCCGGTCGGCAGCGGAGGGTGGCCGATGGGAAAGGTGCGAATCGTGTGCGTCGAAGGGTGTGCGCTGAGCAGGGGTGCCAGCTGGCTTCAGAGTTTGTCCAAGTCGGCGTCGAAAGGAGCGATCCCTGAGCAGTGCGGCGCTCAGGGATGACGGACACGAACACAAGGGAGACCTGTGATGGTCGACGATAGCCACGATGACAATGAGCCATTGGACAACGGGAGCAATCTCGGGCGCGACATCCGGTTACCTCACGCCGGCCGCGCACATCGCTGTCGATGGGATATAGCTCGCAACGAGCGGGCCTTTGATGGTGTCGGAGGGGTGCGGATTGTCTATGACGTCTGGATGCCCAGCACGCCGCCGCGCGCAGTTGCTGTGCTGGCGCACGGGTTCGGCGAATATGCCCGCCGTTACGATCACGTAGCGCAACGGTTGGGCGAAGACGGAATTCTCACCTATGCACTTGATCACCGTGGCCACGGCCGCTCCGGTGGCAGCCGGGTAGTGGTGCGGGGAATGGAGCAATACGTTGCTGACTTTGCCGCCCTGATCGAGATCGCCAGCTATGACCATCCTGGTCTCAAGCGCGTGTTGCTAGGCCATAGTATGGGCGGTGCAATCGTGGCTTGCTACGGCCAGCAGCGAAGTCGGCCGCCCGGCGATGATTTGATGGTGCTGTCGGCTCCGGCGGTTGCGGTTCAAACTTTGATTGCCCCTTTCATGGCGGTGATGATCAAGGCGCTCGGCGGCCTGGTTCCGGGACTGCCTGTGTTGCAAGTGGACGACGGTGCCATGTCTCGTGATCCCGACACGGTTGTGTCGCATTTTGCTGACCCGCTGGTGTATCAGGGGAGGATCCCCGCCGGTGTGTGCCGCGCGTTGCTGCGGGTGGGCGAGACGATGCCTCAATGGGCGCCAGCACTGACTGCGCCATTGCTGATTGTGCATGGTTCAGATGACCAGCTGGTCACCGTCAATGGCAGTCGGCGACTGGTCGAATTCGTGGGTTGTACCGATGTCGAGCTGAGGGTTTACGCCGGTCTGTACCACGCGGTCCTTTGCGAACCGGAACGCTACCAGGTGCTCGATGATGTGGTGTCATGGATCAAGGCGCGCATATAGACACGTTAAGTGAATATGTTGGCGCAGCTCTGATGCTCGGGGTTCGGCTCTTGCGTGGCGGATGACTTTGTGCGGCGTGACGCGCGGCGGCGAATGGTCTGAGATGCTTGCTGTGGGCGTGAATCGACGCTGGCGAGACGGGCCGGGGTTGCGCGACGGGCCCCGCACCAACCACCTGGAGTATCGCGTCAGGTGATGAGTGGTCGGTATGGGTTTCCATGCTCGCGACAGGTGATCGCCGTTTCCTAAACAACACCGGCAATTCGACGTTGTCCGCCCCGATTAACGACGAGAAAACCCGGCCAGCACATTCGCCGGGCGGTTTATCTAGCACTGCACGGAGGTGCGGCGCAGGTGCCAGGCAGCTCAGTAAGGCTCGGGGCTAAACAAACGCACAGAGTTTGTTTTCCGAGACCGTATCCTTAAGCCGAGCCTTGGCTGGTACCGGGTGAGATCAACGTATTAGCACGAAGATTGAAGTAGAGGCCAAGTGACTGACCGGCTTCGTCGGCAGCCGCCGCAGCGACTGCCATGTGCGTCGTCGAGATCGCTTGACCACCGGATGCAGCACCGTTGTCAACGCACTCGGCTCATCCAAGCTGTAGACCCGACATTCGACTACCGCGACGCCGGCGCGCCTTGACGTAGGACGAGCTGATTGGCCTTGAATCCAAGGCCACGGGCATCGAGGCGACGCTGGGCAAGCTGCGCGACCGCTATGCCGTGCAATGGTCAAGTGCCGCATCGGAGCCGGGGCGGCCGCGGCGCCCCGGGGATGTTCCGCCGGCCGGGTCGGGCGTCGAAGCTTGGATACGCGCGGTGTCAGCACGATTCGTTGCTTAAGGTTGGCTGTTGTCGCACTAGCGTCATGTCCACGATGCTTTCGCCGTTACATTTCATGTGGAACTGCGTCAGCTGCGCTACTTCATAGTGGTCGCCGAAGAGCTGAACTTCGGTCGCGCCGCAAAGCGCCTGCGGATTGCCGGCCCATCACTTTCTCAACAGATCAGGGTTCTCGAGCGAAATCTGCGAGTTCCGCTGTTCGAGCGCGATCGCCGCTCAGTCACCCTTACGCCCACCGGCGCGGCACTGTTGCCGGCTGCGCGTGCCCTCGTTGATCAAGCAGATCTCTTGCGTCGTCGCGCAATTGGATTATCGGATTCTGATCCCGTCCGGCTTGGCTATGTCGATTGGCTTCCTGCGAACTTGTTCGAGCGGACCGCGGCGGTAGCGAATGTCCACATCGACACCTGGGTGCTGCCGTCACATACCCAAGTCGCCCGGGTCGCCGAAGGCGGCATTGACCTGGCGATCTGTTGGGTTCAGCCTCCCGAACTCGACGAGTACGGCCTCGAGGCCCGTGTCATCGGCGCGCAACAGCTCCAGGCGACCGCTGTCAGCGGGGATGGCTGCGCGGTGGCAGCAGCGGACACTGTGGTCTTGCTCGACAGCGACTCCACCAGCTGGTCTTCCTGGAATCGCTACGGCGAGTTGTTCTCTACCCACACGGGCGCCCAAACGGTACACATCAGCGATGGCGGAATTGCCGGCGCCATGTTTTTCCAGCACGTCCGCCGCTTGGGTCGGCCGGTGCTCAACTCCCCGAAAGCCCAGAACGCCACGGTGCCTGCAAACCTAATGCGGCGCACCATAACTCCGCCTGCACCATACTGGACGTGGTCACTGGTATCGCGCGGGGCGGAAGCCCGGGAGGCAGTGCGCTCCGTCTTCGAGGCCCTGACAACCGGCATCGTCCTACCCGACCTCACCTTGGGGTGGCTTCCCACGACCGAACCCGAGCGGTGATGAAGCACGCCGGCGGCTCATCAGCCCACAGACTCGTGTGCCGCCCTGAGGACTACGAAGACGACCACCGAGTTACATGCGTGAACAACGGAAAGCCGTTGGCTTACACGATGTTCGGCATCACCCAGATCACAGCTAGCTGCAGTCGGCACCCTGGCCGCTGTGTCGTGGCGTGGGAGTTGAAGCCTCTCACCAAAGAGGAGGTGTGTCGTGGCGGTGGCGTCTCGGTGAGGACACGATTGAGGAGTCGCTGGGTCAGCGACACGGCCAAGTGCCTTCGGGTCACCTCGGTCGGGGCCGGCGATATCGCGGTTCAGGGAGGGAGAGTTCGGTGGTCTTTTCAGTTGTTCCTGCCGGGCTAGCGGCTTTCGCTGCTGCCAACACCGCTGCGGCGGACATGATCTCGGCGGCAGGCTCGGCCGATTCAGCGGCAATGCTGGGTGCCGCCGCCGCGGCGCTGGGCCCCATTGGGGCCAGCTATCTCGCGGCCTATGGACCAGCGCAAGCCAACCATCTTGCGGCCACCCTGGAACTGAGCAGGGTACACGCGGGAATCGGGGCACAGACGGCGTTGGCAGCGATGTCCTTTGTCGCTGCTGACAATGGATGACATTGGCTCGCAATGACATTTGCACCGCAAGCAAGTCCGGCTTCGTTACCGCTGCAACGCACTGCGCTTGAGCCGCCGTCCTCGTTTTTGGTAGCGCCCGCGGAGGCAAAAGCCGACCCGAAATCCGCCATCAACGCGAGCGAAACAAACCTCGCCGACTACCTCAATCAGCCGGTGCACAGCATTCTCGAGCGCTTGGATGTGCCGCCGTTGCCGCAAGCCGCATCGCCTCGAGCGACAACCGATACCGGAACTCCAACAGCGCAGGGCGATGCCAATGGCACGCCAAATGCAGGCGCTCAGAATCTGGGAATGCTCTCAAGCTTGGGCACCGCGCTGATTCAACCGGTACTCGACGCACTGGGAACGTTGGGTTCGGGACAGTTCGGCGACCTGGATCCGACGCAGATGCTCGGTGGCATCGCGAACGCGCTCGAGTCGGCCGGGCAGTCCACGCAAAGCACATTAGGTGACCTCGCCGGCGCATGGCAGGGGACGGCCGCATCCGCCGCCCAGACAAAGACGGCGGCTGCCTTGACGAACGGCAGCGACCTGGCCAGCCAGGCGAAAAATCTGGCCGCTAGCCTCTCGGCGGCCACCGCCAGCGTTCAGCAGGCTCAAGCGCAGCTTGTCGAGATCGTGAACCAGTTCATGGCGACGCTGGCGGCCATCGGCCCGAACATCATCTTTCCGTGGGGCATCGCTGCGGCCATCGCGGCGGCGAACCAGGCGATCACGCAAGCCACCCAGGTGGTGACCCAACTTGAGAGCTCGCTGGGCGTCGAAGCCGCAAATGTCACCGCGGCCGGGGCTCCGGTCGCTATCACCTCGGCGCCTGGGGTGGGCATGAACCTTGCCGCGGCCCCGGCCACATCGCTTGGGACTTCTGCCGCCTCGGCGGCGACTCAGGCCGGGTCGCTGGCTCCGGCGGCCGCTTTCGCTGCTCCGCCCGGAGCGCTTGCTGCGTCGGCCAGCGCGCTTGGTGCACCGCTCGGCAGCTCATCAGCGCTGGGGTCGTCCTTTTCTCCGATGATGCAACTCGCAACTGGCCTGGCCATGCCGGCGATGGAAGGTGTCAGCGCAGCCACGGGAGCGATCCAGTCCGGCGCCGGACAGAGCGCGCCGCCCCAGCTGGCCGGCAGCGTAGATCAGCAGGGACAACCCGACGGCAAGGATCCGGCCCACCACAAAGGTGAGCATGGCGGCGGTGGCGCAAGCCACGGCGGGGCCGGCGCTATGGCGGTCGGGACGTTTCCGTCGCGGTTGGCCGCGCAGATGCCAATGACGGCAATAGACGACACGGCCAGCGCGGCGGTGACAAACGGCGAAGCCGTCATGCCCGCCGCCATGGGAGGTGCCCCAATGATGGGTGGCGCCCCAATGGCACGCGGCGCGAATGCCGGTGTCGGTAAGAGCCACAATGCCGCGGCTTTCCTGCATACCACCGACCAGGGCGACGAGATCATCGGCGACCTCGGCGCCGTCGCCCCACCGGTGATCGGTGTGAAGGAAACGATCGCCAGCCCGCAGATCGACCTGACCATCTAGTACATGACCATCTAGCAAAGGAGTTCAGTCATGACGAGCACTGCTGACTTGCGGATGCAGCCGGCCGACCTGGTCAATGCAACCCAGGGTCTTGACCAATTGGCAAGTCGCGCGGAGAACCTGATGGAGGCGGAGGCGCCAAACCTCGCGGTGGCCGCCCCCGCTCGTGACGAGGTCTCACAACGTGTCGCCTCAACGCTCAATAATGTCCACGCCGATTTCCGCGAGCTTGCTAATCAAGGCGCCAATGCGATCCGCCAAATTGCCGCGACGTTGCGAGCCCAGACCGACAACATCGTTGGGGCCGAGCAGGACTTCGCTGTCTGACGGGCGGATCGGGTTGCGGCAGTCAGTTCTGGAAAGGAGAGGAGGTCAGGGCATGGGGTTTACCAATGTGGCATGGGAGTCGCGCAGCGCGGAACAGCTCGCCCGCGGCCTGACCACCGGCCCGGGACCGATGCCGGTCGGCCAGGCCGGTGCCGCCTGGGTCCGCGTGGCCGACGAATGGGCAAGCATCTCTAAGGAATACGACAAAGTTGTCGACCAAATAAAGACTTCGTTTGCCAGCCGGGGCGCCGACGCGGTGGCCCGCAAACTCGACGAGTTCGGCCAGTGGCTGCGGTCCGCGAGTCTGTGCGCGGCCGACAACGGTCGGCGTGCCGAGCAAGCGGCAGTCGCCTATAGCGCCGCGGTGTTGGCGATGCCGAGCGTATCCGAAGCGATCGAGACCAGGACCGCCCACGACGTCATGGCGTCGCTGGCCGCGTACAACGGTGCGGTACTCAACGGGCAGTTCGCCGAATTCGACCAGGCGCTGGCCGCCCATCAGGCCAACGCGTCAGCGGTGATGTACCAGTACGAGGAAGCATGCAGCGGGTTGGCCGCACCTTGGCAACAGCCCCCCGTGCCGCACGTCAGCCGCGGCGACGTGCACGAATCCGACCGGCACGCGAAATCGGACGATGACGGGGTAGGCAGCGTTCATCCCGGCGGCGGGGGCGGCGCAGCTGTGCCGCCGCCGCCGCCGTTGGCGCCATTCCGCGCAAATGCGGTCAAGTCGAGCGCCAACCCCAAGGAGTCCGTCAAGATCGAAGCCACCAGCGGCGCGTCTGGTATGGCAGGTATGGGTGGCGGGTACGGTCCGATGGCGGCGCTAGCACGCGGCGCCGGCACCCGTGAGCACCAATCATCTTTGGCGGTAACCCTCGATGGTGGCGGTGAGCCGGGCGCAGGGATCGCCCCAGGCGACCCGTCGTGGCTGCCTGCAACGCAACACAGCGATTCGCCTGTGGTCGTGTCGCATGTCAGTTGGGGCGCGAACACCGCAGTGTTCGACGAACTCGCCGCGCCCGCCGAACCCGAACCGCCCCAGTACGCCGATGCGGCGCAGCCCACACTGGAGCAAGTTTCAAATCGGTGGGTCTCCCCGCCTGTTATCGGCGCTGACGAGAGGTCGACGCCATGACCGCGGCACTGTCACACGAACTGACATTGACCGACGATCAGTTTCGGGTCGCGGCGTCGTGTGTCGGATTGCATGACCTGCCGGCCGTTCTAGCGTCGCGTTCGCGGCACACGACTATCGATCGACGGGAAGCGGCGATCGATACAGCGGTTCGAGAACTAGTGGGGCGCAATCTGATCGTCGCCGGTGATTTGCACCCGGAGTTGGTGCCGGTACTGGAGGCATTGCAACGGCCGGATCGGGAATTGGCCATGAGGTTGGTGACGCCTGACGGCACCGCCGGCGTCAGCGTCGCGAGACGAGGAACGCTGTGCGTGCTGGCGCGCCGGATCGCCGATGACATTTTGTTGCGCATCATCGGCCGCGGGGTCGAGTTGCGGGAGGTGTCGACGGCCTTGCTCGCTGAGCTACCACGTGCCAAGCCCGCTGAAGTTCAGCCCGTGGGAGCGCCCTTGCTGGACATGGTCGAAAGCCTATCCGGCACCCATGATCCCGTGCAGCTGGCCGACCGCATCCGATTTCTTGGGGCGGAATCGTATGCCGCGAACCTGCTCGGTTCGGCGTTGGCGTCGCGGCGGGCATTCGCCGAAATCGTCTACTACGCGCTGGCCGGCAGTGATGACAGGATTTCGCGGGGTCCTGCCGCGGTCGCGGTGTTCTACACCAGGCGTGGGCGCATCATCAGCGCCCCGAGCGCCTCGCCGACCGGACAACTGTGGAGCACCCTCAAGGCCGGTTCTGATCAAGCTGTCGGTCAGGCGATCGCCCAACTCGTCAATCTCGCCGAGGAGAAATGGGGTGAGTTGTAGCAGCGATGCGCCGTGGCAGGTGAGAAGCGGTTTTCCCGCAGCATCAAACACCAATGAGAAAGGAAAAAGAAACAAATGACGCTCAAACTTGATCCGGGTCAGGCGCCGGTGAAACTGGGGCAAATCGAAGATGCACGCCAGAATGCGCTCAAGGCGCTCCACAATATTCACGAGACGCAGACCACCATGCTGACTTCGGGCTGGCAGGGCGGCAGCGCGACGAAGTACGGCAACTTGTCAGCGACGCAGCACGACGACATCACCACAATCATCAACAACCTCAACCAGATCGTGGACACCGCCAAGGCGCAGATAAACGCCGTCCAGAACGCGGACCAGGGCTAAAGGAGCATCAAAGTCATGAGCGACATTCTCTACAACTTCCAACAGAATGATGCCTCGCTGACGGACGTCAGGGGCGGCCTTAGTGGTATTCACGACGCCAGGGAAGAAATCGGCAACCTCTTCGCCGTATTGCTTACGGTGTATGAGGGCCAAGGTGCGGACGCGCTCGATCAGGCGCAGCGGAACATCAATTCGATGCTCGATGATGTGCTGCAAGACATGACAGTCACGCAGCAGCAAGCGCAGGACCAACAGCAACTCATGCAGGCCCTCGACGCCCAGCACGCTGCGCAGTTCTGACTATCGGCAGGGAACCCGGGCGCTGTAATTGTGCGGCGCCCGGGCTCCAACCTTCGAAAGGTTGTGACCCATGGCAAGCAGTGATAATTCAGACAGCGGCAATTCGAACACCAATAGTACGCCGCCACCTGATAATGCTTCGGCACCCGGCCAAACATCGAACATCGACAATTTAACTCAAGGCTTGAAAGATTTGCAGAACAACGGTAAGGCTGATGTGAAGTTGTCCACCGCCACTCGCGACCAGTACCTGAAGATCATCGAAACGTACCGGAATGCGCTACAGGCCGAGCGCAACAAGATGAACAACCAGGTGTCGCTCGGTAATCCCGGTGACCTTCACTCCGCGAATCTGACAAAACAGAATTTGCAACTCGACATTACTGGCCTCACCGGCGCGCAGAAGTCGATGGACAAGTATTTGGCTTACCTTGATGCATTCGAAGCGACCGTGAACGCCGCGTGTAATCGTCTTATCGAGTCCGGTTAGTATCGGAGTTCAGCCGTGGGAAATTCCAACGATACCAGCTACATCGATGGCCTTATCGAATCACACTTGGATTCCCTAGGGGGTATCCAAGCCCTCGTGGACGACGGTTATGATCTGTCGAAGGCCAACGTCACTGACGTTATCGAATACGCGCTGAAGAACGGGATAAGTCTCGATACGCTGGATAATCCTGCTATCGATTTGTCGAAGGCCAACGTCACGGATCTTGTTGAATATGCGGTGCAGAACGGGATAAGTCTCGATGCCCTGGACCATCCCGGTATCGATATTTCGAAAGCCGACGTCAATAGCCTGGTCAACTGGGCGATCTCTAACAAGATAGATCTCACCAAGCTGCAACATAATGGGATCAATATCTCGGACCACGATCTCACGCAAGATGACATAAATAACTTACAGAACCTTAAAAACAGCGATGTACAACAGTTTGACTTGAGCTCCCTGCTCAACAATATCAGCGGCAATACGACCGCCGAATCAGTTCCTATTGAAGACTTCATGCAAATGAGTTATTTGCAGCTGATGGCAGATTTTGTTCATGCCGATAGCATTCTCGATAACGGAAATGGCAACGCTTGGCGAGCGACATCGTACAACATCACTTCGGCAACAGACGCATTCAACGACGCGTTACGGAAGCAAGAAGACTTGAATCAATGGCAGGGTCAGACGCACGATGCTGCCATAGCGAACATTACCCAATCCCTAGCCGAGCCGGCGGCGATGGGGGCAGGAGCGGC